>VGCQ01000058.1 GCA_016870055.1 Alphaproteobacteria bacterium
CCCGGACACCGGCCAACCTCGCGGAGGTCGAGGCTCGCGTTGCCTCGATCGAAGGTCTGCGCTGACCGCAATCAGCGGTCGAAGGCGAGCTTCAATCCCAAGGCGCCCAGCATTCCACCCATGAGTGAGTCGAGCCAAAGCTTGGTCCGTCGATAGAAGGCCCGTGCGGAGTCGCCCGAGAACAACAAGCCGAGCAAGGCAAACCAGGCGAACTCGTTGAATGCCACGATCGCCAGCACCGTGGCGTCCATCCAAGCCGGCGGCTGAGGCGGCAGCAGCGACACGAAGATGCTGCCCATGAACACCATCACCTTGGGATTGCTGAGCTGAAGCGCCAATGCACGCAGGAAGCCGTGCCAATGGCCCGCCGGACCGGCCGCTAGGCTGACCTCGGGCAGCGGCGCGCCGGCATGGCGCAGCAGCATGACGGCGAGATAGAGCAGATAGAGTGCGCCGCCGATGCGGAACGCCGCGTACAGCCAGTCGAAACGCGCGAACAGGATCTGCAAGCCATAGAGCGCCGCAGCGGCCCACACCAAGGCGCCCAGCATCATGGCGAAGGCCGCCAGCAGCGCCGCCCGGCGGCCTGCAGCGGCCGCCGTCTGGATCACCAGCACGGTCGACGGGCCCGGACTTGCCACCGCCAGCAGATGGACGATGGCCAAGCCGAGAAGCGCTGCAGCGTAGTCCACGGCTAAAGCGGCTCACCGCCGCGCGACATGGCGACGATGCCGGTACGGCCGACATCGACCAGGCCCAACCCCTCCATCAGGCCGATGAAGGTCTGCACCTTGTCCGACGCGCCAGTGACCTCGAAGACGAAGGAATCCCGCTTGGCGTCGATCACCTTGGCACGGAAGACATCGGCCAGACGCAGCGCCTCGACGCGCTTGTCGCCGGTGCCCTTGACCTTGACCAAGGCGAGTTCCCGCTCGATGTGCGGCCCCTCGACGGTGAGGTCGCGGACCTTGTGCACCGGCACCAGGCGGTCGAGCTGCGCCTTGATCTGCTCGATGACCATCGGCGTGCCCGCCGTCACGATGGTGATGCGCGAGAGGTTTTCCTTGGCGTCGGTTTCCGCCACGGTCAGGCTCTCGATGTTGTAGCCGCGGCCCGAGAACAGGCCGACGACGCGCGCCAGGATGCCGGGTTCGTTGTCGACCAGCACCGAGATGGTGTGACTGGATATGGTCTGCGGCACGCTCACACCAGCACCATGCCTTCCTCGGACACCGGTTTGGCCGCCCGGTCGTCGGGTCCCAGCAGCATGTCGTAGTGCGCCGCCCCCGACGGGATCATCGGGAAGCAGTTCTCGGCCTTGTCGACCAAGATATCGGCGATCACCGGCTTCCTGATGGCGATCATCTCCTTGATCGTGTCGTCGAGCTTGGCGGGTTCGTGGCAGCGCAGGCCGACCGCACCGAACGCCTCGGCGAGCTTCACGAAGTCGGGCAGCGATTCCATGTAGCTTTCGGAATAGCGGCCGCCATGCAGCAGCTCCTGCCACTGCCGCACCATGCCCATGTACTGGTTGTTGAGGATGAAGATCTTCACCGGCAGCCGGTACTGCGCCACCGTCGACAGCTCCTGGATGTTCATCATGATCGAGGCCTCGCCGGCCACGTCGATGACGAGTGCGTCGGGATGGGCGATCTGCACGCCCATCGCCGCCGGGAAGCCGTAGCCCATCGTGCCGAGCCCGCCCGAGGTCATCCAGCGGTTGGGCTGCTCGAACTTGAGGAACTGCGCCGCCCACATCTGGTGCTGCCCCACCTCGGTGGTGATGTAGTGGTCGCGGTCTTTGATATGGTGATAGAGCCGCTCGAGCGCGTACTGCGGCTTGATCGTCTCGTTGTCGGTCTTGTAGGCGAGGCAGTTGCGCGCCCGCCACTTGTCGATCTCGGCCCACCATGCCTTCAGCGCCTTGTGGTCGACCCGCGGCTGCTTGGCCTTCCAGACGCGGATCATATCCTCCAGCACATGGCCCGCATCGCCCACGATCGGCAGGTCGACATGAACATTCTTGTTGATCGAGCTGGGGTCGATGTCGACGTGGATCTTCTTGGACTTGGGCGAGAACTCGGCGAGCTTGCCGGTGATGCGGTCGTCGAAGCGCGCGCCGATGTTGATCAGCACGTCGCAGTGATACATGGCGAGGTTGGCCTCGTAGGTGCCGTGCATGCCGAGCATGCCGAGGAACTGCTTGTCCGACGCCGGGAAGGTGCCGAGCCCCATCAACGTATTGGTGATGGGATAACCGGTCAGGCGCACCAGCTGGGTGAGCAGCCTGGAGGCCTTGGGGCCGGAATTCACCACGCCGCCGCCGCAGTAGAAGACCGGCCGCTTGGCCCCGGCAATCAGCGCGATCGCCTGCTCGACCTTCTTCGCCTCGGGCTTGACCTGCGGGCGGTAGCTCTTGTGCTGTACCGGCTTCTTGGGCGCCACATAGTCGTGCTTGTTCATCAGCACGTCCTTGGGCAGATCGATCACCACCGGGCCGGGCCGGCCCGAGCGCGCCACGTAGAAGGCCTCGTGGACGATGCGCGCCAGATCGCCGACCGACTTCACCAGGTAGTTGTGCTTGGTGCAGGGCCGGGTGATGCCGGTCGTGTCGGCCTCCTGGAAGGCGTCGTTGCCGATCAGGTGCGTCGGCACCTGGCCGGTGAGGCAGACAACGGGAACGGAATCCATCAATGCGTCGGTGAGGCCGGTCACCGCATTGGTGGCACCGGGCCCCGAGGTCACCAGCACCACACCGACCTTGCCGGTCGACCGGGCGTAGCCTTCGGCGGCGTGCACTGCCGCTTGCTCGTGGCGCACCAGGATGTGGCGCAGCCGGTTCTGCTTGAAGAGCGAGTCGTAAATCGGCAGGACCGCGCCACCGGGATAGCCGAAGACGACCTCGACTTCCTCGTCGATCAGGGCTTTCACCAACAGATCGGCGCCAGTCGTGGCGGACTCCTCGGCGGTCATGGCACAGGTCTCCTTCCTGACAAATGTGCCGCAAAACGGGGGTTTTGCGGCGGCGCGGAAAGTAATGGCCGGGTCCCCAGGGGTCAACCAAAATCGCACGAAACGTAAAGTTTCAGGCCTCAGTTTTGGTCAATAATTTCTCGGCTTGTCCCAGGACCAGGTCTGACATGGAGTCAGCCACAACATCTGGTGTGATCTGATGACGAAACCACGTCATCTGGCGTTTGGCATATTGCCGGGTGTGGTCGATCGCAATGCGGCGTGCGTCCTCGATGGAAAGGTCACCGCGGAAATGGGCGGATAGCTCGGGCGCACCATGGGCCTTCAAGCCTGGCCAGCGCGGATCGACACCCCGATCGAAAGCCGCACGCACCTCGGCCAGCACGCCCATCTGCAGCATGGTGTCGAAGCGCGTTTCGATGCGGGCCCGCAACCAGCCGCGGTCCGGTGCCAGCAGCAGCGTGACGAAACGCCAAGCGGGCGGCCGGCTCTCGCCGGCCTGCCAGGCGCTGAGCGGCCGGCCGGTCGCCAGCGCCACTTCCCAGGCACGGACATGGCGCTGGCGGTCGCCGGGCTTCAGTCGCGCCACGATCGCAGGGTCCTTCTCGGCGAGACGTGCGCGAAACGCCTCGGCACCCATCGTCTGCCAATCGGCGTTGGCTTGATCGCGCAAACCCGCCGGAATGTCAGGGATGGTGGCGATCCCCTGCATCAGAGCCTTGAGATAAAGGCCCGAACCGCCGCACAGGATCGGCCTGCGGCCGCCAGCGAGACAGCGCTCGATCGCGGCCGCCGCCAGACCTCGCCAGCGTGCCGCCGACAACGTCTCGCTGAGCGGCAAGATGCCGTAGAGCTCATGCGGTGCACGGCGTCGCTCCTCGGCGGTGGGCTGTGCCGTCAGGATCGGAAAGGCATCGTAGGTCTGCATGGCGTCGGCGTTGATCACGGTGCCGCCGCAGCGTTCGGCGAGGGCGAGCGCCAGCGCCGACTTGCCGCTGGCGGTCGGACCGGTGATGACGATGACGGGCTGATCCATCGCGGGTGAATTGTTTGCAAATCCACCATGCCGCCGCTAGAGCCGGAGCGTGAAAAACGTCCTGGTCCTGATTTCGAGTGCGGCGCATCCGGCGTTGAACGACGGCGCCATTCGGAATGCCGTCGCCGTGCTGCAGGCCCGGGGCGCAAGCGTGGGAACGCCGCGGTGGCTGGCGCCGGAGATCGCCTGCGAACTGCCCTTCGACGGCGAGGCCGGGCCGGTCGCCATGACCGCCATCGATGCCGTTGTCGTACCGACGACCGGCCGGCGCAAGCAGTTGCTCGTCGCCGACATGGAATCGACCATGATCGACAACGAGATGTTGGACGAACTGGCCGACTTCTTCGGCTTGCGCGACCGGATCGCAGCCATCACAACGCGGGCGATGAACGGCGAAATCGACTTCGCCGGCGCGCTGACCGAACGCGTCGGCCTCTTGAAGGGTCTGCCGGTCGCCAAGCTCGACGAAGCAGCCAGGCGCATCCGCTACATGCCGGGCGGCGCCACCTTGGTTGCAACGATGAAGCGGCATGGTGCGCATTGTGCCCTGGTGTCGGGCGGCTTCACCCACTTCACCGACCTGGTCCGTCATGCCTTGGCGTTCGACAGCCACGCCGCCAATACGCTCGAGCATGACGGCCAGATACTGTCGGGAACGGTCAAGGCGCCGATTCTCGGCAAGGAGGCCAAGCTCGATGCCTTGCAGCGCCTGGCACGGCAGCATGGTCTTGCGCTGGCCGACGCGATGGCGGTGGGTGACGGCGCCAACGACCTGCCGATGCTGCAAGCGGCCGGCCTGGGCGTGGCGTTCCGTGCCAAGCCCGCCGTCGCCGCCCAGGTGGCGGCCCGCGTCGACCATGGAGACCTCACCGCCTTGCTCTACCTGCAGGGCTATAGCCGTGCCGACTTCGTCGAAGGGACCGACCCATGACCGATGCTATGCAAGTCGTGCTCGCCAAGCGTCCGGCGGGCGACGTCACCGCCGACTGCTTCCGTCAGGAGACAGTCAAGCTGCCGGCACCGCGCGACGGCGAGATCCTGGTACGCACCCGTTTTCTGTCGCTCGACCCCTATATGCGGCCGCGCATGACGGAAATGCGTTCCTACACGCCGCCCTTCGAGCTCGAAAAGCCTCTGACCGGCGGCTCGGTGGGCGAGGTCGTGGAGTCGAACAATCCGCGCTTCGCCAGGGGCGACGCGGTGATCGGCATGCTGAATTGGGCGACGCACACGCTCCATGACGGCCGTGGCCTGCGCAAGATCGACCCGTCGATCGCGCCTTTGTCAGCCCATCTCGGCGTGCTCGGCATGCCGTCATTCACCGCCTGGTACGGCATGAAGCAGATCTGCAAGCCCAAGGCCGGAGAGACGGTGTTCGTCTCGGCAGCCACCGGCGCGGTCGGCCAGGTCGCAGGCCAGCTCGCCAAGCTTGCCGGAGCGCGGGTCGTGGGTTGCGCCGGCGACGACGACAAGTGCGCCTGGGCGATGCGCGAGGCGGGCTACGATGCCTGTTTCAACCACAAGACCGAGCGCGAGCCGGGCGCGGCGCTCGACCGGCTCTGCCCTCAGGGCATCGATGCCGATTTCGAGAATGTCGGCGGCCGCATTTTCCATGCCGTGTTCGAGCGGCTGAACAATTTCGGCCGCGTCGCCTTCTGTGGGGCGATCTCGGAGTACCAGGACCAGAAGCCGATGGCCGGACCGCCCAAGATGTTCACCATCGTGCAGCGCCGCCTCACCATTCAGGGCTTCATCATCTCCGACCACATCTCGTCGATGGGCGACTTCATCAGCGAGGTCGGCGGGCTTCTGAAAGCCGGCAAGCTCAAGAGCCGCGAGACCGTGGTCGAGGGCTTGGCGCGCGCCCCCGAGGCCTTCATGGGCCTGCTGCGTGGCGCCAATTTCGGCAAGCTGGTGGTCAAGGTCGGCTGAACACCATCCACGTCCAGCGATGAAAGACGCGCTCTTCCTCGGCATCGACGCGGGCGGCACCCATTGCCGGGCCCGGCTGGTCGACGCCGGCGGCGGTGTCCTGGGCACCGGTCGCGGCGGAGCGGCCAATCTCACGCTCGGTGTCGCCAAGGCCCATCGAACGATCCTGGCGGCAAGCGCCCAAGCTTTCCGCGACGCCGGACTCGGCCGAGCGGCGATGGCCCGCACCCACGCCGGCATGGGTATCGCCGGCGTCGACGACCCGGCACGGGCGCGCCGCATTGCGGCGGCGCGGTTTCCATTCGCTTCGATCACCATCCGGAGCGATGCCGAGACGGCATGTCTTGGCGCCCACGGCGGAGCCGACGGCGGGGTGCTCGTCCTAGGCACCGGCAGCAATGGCATCGTACGCCGTGGCCGGCGGTTTCGACGCGTCAGTGGTGGTGGCTTTCTGCTCTCCGACCTGGGGTCGGGCGCAGTTGTCGGCCATGCCGCCGCGCGTGAGGTCTTTGCGGCCCATCAGGGCCTGATCGCCGCCTCGCCCTTCACTCGCCACATCATGCGGCGGTTCGACAATGACCCCTCCAAGATGCTGGCGTGGGCCTTGGCCGCGACACCCGGCCGTTGGGCCGAGCTTGCGCCTTTGGTCTTTGCTTATGCTGCCAAGGCGGACCCCATCGCCGGCCGTCTGGCCGACGCCGCCGTCGGCGACGTCGTCGGGCTGCTGGACAGCATGATCGCGCTAGGCGCACGGCGCATTGCCCTGACCGGCGGACTGGCCGAGGCCTATGCAAGCCGCCTGCCGCGGCGTTTCGCGCGCGTGCTCGTGCCGCCACAGCGTGATGCGCTCGCTGGAGCCATCGACCTTGCCCGTGCCGCCGCGGCAAAGCGACGACGGAGCCGACGCTGATGCCAATCGTCGCCATCACCGGGGCACGCATCTTCGACGGTGAGCGCTGGCACGAGCACTCGGCAATCCTTGTCCGAGACGAGACGATCGCCGGCATCGCGCCCGTCGCCGATGTTCCGGCCGACGCCACGTTTCGGAAAGTCGACGGCGGCATGCTGGTGCCAGGTTTCATCGACGCGCAAGTGAATGGCGGCGGCGGCGTGCTGTTGGCCGACGCGCCGACGGCCCAGTCGATGGATCGGATTGCTGCCGCCCACCGTGCCTTCGGCACCTGCCGGCTGTTGCCGACCCTGGTGACGACGACGGCCGAAGCCGTCAGGGCCGCCATGGCCGCGGTCCGCCATGCCGGTCCAGGCGTAGCCGGGCTGCACCTGGAAGGGCCGCATCTCAGCCCGGCGCGGCGCGGCATCCATGACGGCACGGCGATGCGGCGCATGACCGACGCCGACCTCGACATGTTGCTGTCGGCAGAGGTCGACCGGCTCCTGATCACCGTCGCCGCCGAGCAGGTGGAACCCGCGCAGGTCCGACGGCTGGTCGATGGCGGCGTGATTGTGAGCCTTGGTCACACCGATGCGACTTACGACCAGGCGATGGCGTTGATCGATGCCGGCGCTGGCGGCGTCACCCATCTGTTCAATGCCATGAGCCCCCTTCAGGCCCGCGCGCCGGGTCTGGTCGGCGCAGCTCTCGATGCCGGGCCGGTATGGGCCGGCATCATCGCCGACGGCCTGCACGTGGCGCCGGCGACCCTCAAGATCGCGCTGCGCGCCAAGCGGCCGCCGGGGAGGCTGTTCCTGGTGACCGACGCCATGCCGACGGTCGGAGCGGACGTCACGTCGTTCGCCCTGGCGGGTCGCACCATCGACCGGCGCGGCAATCGATTGACTTGGAGCGACGAAAGCGGCGCGCCAGTGCTGGCTGGCGCGCATCTCGACATGGCGGCCGCCGTCCGCTTCTGCGTCGAAAGGCTCGAGCTACCCGTGGACGAAGCGCTGCGCATGGCATCGCTCTATCCCGCTCGCTTCCTGCGGCTCGACGCCGAGCACGGCCGCATCGCGCCGGGCTATGCGGCCGACCTTGTCCACCTCAGCTCTGACTTGGCGGTTCTCCAGACCTGGGTCGCGGCGGCAAAGCCCCGCCGTTGACCCTGTCTCGACAATGCGCTTTGGCTACTTGACCAGGCGCAGCGCCGCGAAACGTGGATCGCCCTGGCGCTCGACGAACAGCAGGACCGAACGCTTCTTGGCCGCCTGAAGCTTGCCCACGATGTCGGCGACTTCCTGCGGTGTCGTGACCGGCTTCTGGTCGACCTCGAGGATGACGTCGCCCGCCTGGAGTTGCTTCTCGGCGGCCGGGCTGTTCGGCGCCACCTTGGTGATGATCACGCCTTTCACTTGGTCGGACAGACCATAGCGCTCGCGTAGCTGGTCGGTCGGCTTCTGCAAGGTGAGACCGAGCTGCTCGACGTTGGAGACGACCGGCTGGTCCGGCTCGGCCGGCTTCTTGGCTCCACCCTTGGCGGCCACGTTCTGCTTGCTGTCCTCTTCCTGCTCGCCGATGCGCAGCTTCAACGGCACTTCCTTGCCGCCGCGCCAAACCACCACATCGACTGTGCTGCCGACCCGGGCATTCGCCACTTGGCGCGGGAAACGACGCAGGTCGAGCACGTCCTGGCCAGCAAAGCTCACGATGATGTCGTTGCGCTTGATGCCGGCCTTGGCGGCAGGCCCATCGGCCACGACATTGGCGACCAGCACGCCTCGGGCGCGGTCGAGGCCGAAGCTGTCGGCGATGTCGTCAGTCACGCTCTGGTAGCTCACCCCGACCCAGCCGCGCTTGACCTTGCCGAACTCGCGCAGCTGGTCGACGACCTGCCGGACGAGATTCGACGGGATCGAAAAGGCCAGGCCGGCATTGACGCCTGATGGCGAGTAGATCGCTGTGTTGACGCCGATCACCTCGCCCTGGGCGTTGAACAACGGGCCGCCCGAGTTGCCCTTGTTGATGGCGGCATCGGTCTGCAGGTAGTCGTCGAGCGAGTCGTTCAGCGAACGGCCGCGCGCCGAAATGATGCCGGCAGTCACCGAATGGCCGAGCCCAAAGGGATTGCCGATGGCGATCACCCAGTCGCCGACGCGTTCCTTGTCGGAATCGCCCCACTTGATAGCCGGCAAAGGCTTCTTGTTGGGTGGCTCCACTTTCAGCAGGGCCACGTCGATGCGGCTGTCCGACCCGATCAGCTTAGCCTTAAGCTGGGTATCGTCACGGAAGATGATCGTGATGTCCTCGGCGCCCTGGATGACGTGGTTGTTGGTGACGATGTAGCCTTCGCCGTCGATCACGAAGCCCGACCCCAACGACGTGCCACGGCGCTTTTGCTCCTCGCCGCCGCGCTTGTCGAAGAACTCCTTGAACAGCTCCTCGAACGGCGAGCCGGGCGGCAGCTGCGGCATGTCGCGCAGACGGGGCCCCTGCTGGGGTACGTTCTGGGTGGTCGTGATGTTGACCACGGTCGGCATCAGCTTGTCGACCAGCTCGGCAAAGCTCTCGGGCGCGTTGCGCGCCATCACTGGCGGGGCCAGCGCGAGACCAAGCGACATCGCTGCGGCAACCGCGGCGCCCTTCAACACACCTTGAAAATCAGTGAGAATCACGTCCGACCTCCAACGGCGCTCAGGCCTCGACGGTTCGGAACGGCCGGCGCCGCGCGTTCCGGTCCCTGTCTACATGGGGCGCGATTGTGGCGCAAATAAAGAGGCCTTGATGTTGCCGATTGTTTCGGCCTTTCGGCGCCGCCGGCAGAAAATCGGCCGACGGCGTTGCATGGCTGCCACAGCGCCGCCAGCGCCGGCCGAACCGCCTTTCCCGAGGGCTATTTCTTGGCCGGCGACGGCCCCGACGGATCGTTGAAATAGCGGAAGAAGTCGGTGTCGGGGCTCAGGATCATGGTCGAACCGCCGCCGCCAAAGGCCTGTTTGTAGGCCTCCATCCGCCGGTAGAAGGCATAGAAATCCTTATCCTTGTTAAAAGCCTGGGCGTAGACGCGGGTCGCCTCGGCATCCGCGCCGCCCTTCAGGATCTGGGCCTTGAGCCCCGCCTCGGCCTTGATGACGGCGACTTCGCGGTCGGCCGTGGCCGTGATGCGGGCCTTCTCCTCGTCGCCCTCGGCACGTAGCTGGCCGGCCTCACGCTCGCGATCGGTCTTCATGCGATTGTAGACCGACTGAGAGTTGGCCTGCGGCAGGTCGGCGCGCTTGATGCGCACATCGACCGTCTCGACGCCAAGTTCCTTGGTCTTGGCGTTCACCCGCCGGGTGATCTCATCCATCAGGTTGGCGCGCTGGTCGGTCAGCACCGCATGCAGCGGCACCGCGCTGAGAACGCCGCGAATCTCGGAGTTGATCAGCGAATCGAGCAGGCCGCGCAGTGTCGCCTCGCCGCCCGGTACGGTCTGGGCGAAAGTCTTGGCGTTGACGATCTTGTAACGAGCATACGCGTCGACCACCAGCCGCTTCTGGTCACCGGCAATGATCTCGAACTCCTCGGCCTCGTAGTCGAGCAGTCGGCGGTCGATGCGTTGGATGTCCTGGACCAGCGGGATCTTCGCATAGAGGCCGGGTGCGATCTTGGGGTCGCCGACAATGGCGCCGAACTGGCGGACCAGGACCTGGACGGTCGGGTTGACCGTGTAGAAGGTCTGGGTCGCCAGGAAAGCCACGACGGCAAGCGCAATCAGCGCGATGATCGATCGGTTGCTCATCGCGTCGCTCCCTGGGCCTGGCCGCTACGCGCGGGCGCCTGCGAAGATGGTTGGCCTGGCTTCAGCTCGGGCAGCGGCAAATAGGGCAGCACGCCGCCGGTGCCGGAGGTATTCTTGTCGACCAGCACCTTGTTCACGTTGCGCAGCACCTCCTCCATGGTGTCGAGGTAGAGCCGCTCGGTCGTGATGTCCTTGGCCTTGTCGTACTGCTCGTAGACCTGAGTGAAGCGCTGGGCGTCGCCGTTGGCGCGGGCAACGATCTCGGCCTTGTAGGCTTCGGCGCGCTGTATGATCGACTCGGCCTCGCCCTTGGCCCGCGGCAGCACCTGGTTGCGGTAGGTATTGGCCTCGTTGATGCTCTTCTCCTTGTCGGCGCGCGCCGCCTGGACGTCGCGGAAGGCCGCGATCACCTCCTGCGGCGGGTCGACTCGCAGAAGCTGGATGTTGGAGATGCGCGCGCCCAGGCCGTATTCGTCGAGCATGCGCTGCAGGAGGTCCTTGGTATCCTGCTCGATGCGGCTGCGGCCTTCGGTCTGGGCGAATTGCAGGTTCGACTTGCCGATCACCTCGCGCATGGCGGCCTCGGCGCCAGCGCGCACGTTCTCCTCGGGATTGCGCACATCGAAGGCGAACTTGAACACGTCCTTGATCTGCCACAGGACGGCGAACTCGATATCGACGATGTTCTCGTCGCCGGTCAGCATCAGGTTCTCGGTCGAGGTCGGACGTGGCCCGCGGCCGTAGGGCACGTTGCGGTCCTGACCGCCGGCACGGGCACCGATGACGACGCGGCGCTGATCCTGGACGTTGACCACGACGACGGTGCCGATCGGGCCGGGCAAATTGTAGTGCAGGCCGGGTTCGACCGGCTTGCCGTAGGGCTTGCCGAACACCAGCTGGATCGCCTGCTGGTTGGGCTGGACGCGGAAGAAGCCGGTGACCAGCCAGACGACCACGCCGGCCAGCACCACGAGCACGATGCCCTTGAAGGAGTTGAAGCCGCCGGGAACGAGGTTCTTCAGCCGCTCCTGCCCCTTGCGGATGACATCCTCCATGTCGGGCGGCCGGCGCGAGCCGAACGGCCCGCCGCCCCCACCGCCGCGGTTGCCGCCACCGCCGCCACCCCACGGGCCGCCGCTATTGCCGCCGCCACCGCCACCGCCGCCGCCCCAGGGGCCGCCGCTGTTATTGTTCCAGACCATCGTTCACCTCGGCCAACGGCCGTCTCATCTCGGCCCATTGTCGCTTTTGCTTTCGCGTCGCGCTGCATATATGTGACGGCAGCACCACCTGCAATCAAGCCACGACACAATATTGCCGGCTCACGGAATTGCCGGCTCACGGAAACACGAAAACATGACGGAAATAACCGAATCAGCCGTTCGCAGGGCGCTCGAGGCCGTCGTCGATCCGGAAACGGCCAAGAATGTCGTCGAGCAGGGCATGGTGGGCGGCGTGGCTGTTCGCGGCGGTCATGTCGCGGTCACCCTCGATGTCGATCCGGCGCGAGGGCCGGCCCTCGAATCGCTGCGCCAGGCTTGCGAGCAAGCCGTACGCGCCATGCCGGGGGTGCTTTCGGCAACGGCGGTGATGACCTCCGAGCGCCCAGCGCCTGCGCCACGGGCGGGCGGCCATAGCCACGGCCCTGGGCCAGCGGGACCGGCCGCCAAAACCACCGGCGGCGGCGGCCGCATCGACGTGGCAGGCGTCAAACACATCATCGCCGTAGCCTCGGGCAAGGGCGGTGTCGGCAAATCGACCACGGCGGTGAACCTGGCACTGGGGCTGGCGGCCAACGGTGTCGCCACCGGGCTGCTCGACGCCGACATCTACGGCCCGTCGATGCCGCGCATGCTCGACGTCAAGGACAAGCCGGAATCGGTCGACGGCAAGGCCCTGAAGCCGATCGAGCGCTATGGCCTCAAGACCATGTCGATCGGCTACATCGTCAACGAGGACACGCCGATGATCTGGCGGGGCCCCATGGTGTCGAGCGCCCTGGAGCAGATGCTGCGCGACGTGCAATGGGGCGAGCTCGACGTTCTGGTGGTCGACATGCCACCCGGCACGGGCGATGCCCAGCTCACGCTCGCGCAACGCGTGGCGCTGGCCGGCGCGGTGATCGTCTCGACGCCGCAGGACATCGCCCTGGTCGACGCACGCAAGGGCCTCAACATGTTCCGCAAGGTCGCGGTCCCCGTGCTCGGCTTCGTCGAGAACATGAGCTTCTACCTCTGCCCGCACTGCGGCGAGCGCGCCGAGATCTTCGGTCATGGCGGGGCGCGCGCCGAGGCCGACAAGCTCGGCGTTCCCTTCCTGGGCGAGGTGCCGCTGCATCTCGACATCCGCACAACCTCGGATTCGGGCCATCCCATCGTGGTGGCTCAGCCGGACAGTCCGTACGCCCAGATCTACAAGAACATTGCCGGCCGGGTGTGGAAGCAGCTCTCGGCCAACCAGCGCGGCCCGCGGGCGGCACCGAGAATCGTCGTTCGTTGATCTCCGTAAGCTTCTAACTGCGCTTCTTGCGCCTCGCCGTCTTGCCCGGCTGCCACTTGCCGATCATGCCGTGCACGCCGATCATCGCACCGGCGACCAGCTCGAGCGCCAGGAAACGACGCTCTTCGACCCAGCCCGGAAGTTGGATGTTGAGCGCGAGGTCGCGGCGAAAGCCGAACTGGTTGTAGTATTCGGGGTCTCCCACCAGGATGATGCGGCTGTGGCCGAGCATGCGCGACTGCGCCATGGCGTGCCACATCAGCGCCTTGCCGTAGCCCAGCCCGCGCAGCTCGGGCGAGATGGCGAGCGGTCCCAGCAAGACCGCCGGCCAGCGTTCGTTGATCAAGATCGGCCAATTGCGGATCGAGGCCACCATGCGGCCCTTCTGGTCGATGGCGACGAAGCACAATTCCTTGATCGGCTTCGCCCCTTCGCGCAGGCGATAGACCGTCTTGTGCAGGCGGTCCGGGCCGAACGCCGCCTCGTTCATCTCCTCGATGGCGGCATGATCGCGCGAGCGCTCTCGCACCAGGCGCAGGCGCCCGGGATTGTCCCTAGCCAAGGCCCAGTACCGCGGCGAGTTCGCGCCACTCGCGCGGATTCAGGCCGCTCGATTTCTGGTCGACCTTCTCGCCCGCGATCAGGCGTTTGACGACGGCCAGCCCGGTCTTGGAGAGGTGAGCGCCGGCCATGCGGTACTCGATGAAGGCATCGTAGGTGATCGGACACCAGCGGCGCAGCGAGTCGAGCATGACATCGGCGTAGGCACGGATCTCGTACTGCGCGTGGGCATCGGCGCGCAGCGACAGGAAATGCATCAGATTGTGCAGATTGGTCTTCCAGTACCACTGCGTATAGAAGGCGAGCGACAGGTTCATGCGCGCAAGCTCACGCGCCAGGCCGGAACGCTCCGGATCGAGCGGCTCGCCCGCCTCGCCCTCGTTCAGCATCTCCATGTAGTGCTCGTAGACCAGCTCGGCGTCCTTCTTGAGCAGGTCGAACACGCGCTCGGCTTCCTTGCCCGACAGGACCTGGTCGCGCCCCTGCCGGTTGGACTTGCTCTGGGCCGCCAGATGCTCGGGACGGGGAACATAGTATTCGTTGTCGAGGATCGAGTAGCGCGCCGAATATTCGTTCACATTGGCGGTGCGATGGCGGATCCACTGCCGCGCCACGAAGATCGGCAGCTTCACGTGATACTTGATCTCGCACATCTCGAACGGCGTGGTGTGGCGATGCCGGATCAGGTAGTTGATCAGCCCGCGGTCTTCGCTGACCTTCTTGGTGCCGCGGCCGTAGCTGACGCGCGCGGCTTGTACCACGGCGGCATCGTCGCCCATGTAGTCGACGACGCGGACAAAGCCGTGGTCGAGCACCGGCAGCGCCCGGAACAAGACCTCCTCCAGCGCCGGCACGCTCGGCCTCAAGGTCGACTGCGCGCTGCCGCGGGCCTGGTCGATCTCGGCCTGCTGATCGATGGAGAGGGGCATGGCTGGGTCCTGTCTTCTTTGGCCGCACTTTAGCGGCAAGCACGCCCGTGCCAACCGCTCTTGCCCACAAGCCCGTTGATACTCAGTAATGATAGCGGCACTGGGCGATTTCGAGTTGCCTGTCCGCTCCTTGGCCAGATGCGCGATGGACCAGCCGATGCTCGCCGCTCACTCGCCGCGACCACCATCCTGCGTACGCACCGCGCAATGATTCCGGCTTGCCGATGCCGGTGAACGGCATCCTCGGGGTTTCCTCGATCAACAGCTTGACACGGCGAGCAACGGTCGAGTCGGCCTCCTGCCAGTGCAGATAGTCCGCCCAACCTTGTGCGGTGAAAGCGATTTTCACTTCTTGGCTTGGCGACGGCCCTTCACCGACTTCGACTCGATCAACGTGCGCGGCGTCACGTCACCGCGTTCGGCCGCTCGAATCGACCGCAGAAGGCGACGGGCATTGGTCGGGCTGCGCATCAGATGGAGCATCTCCTCCATGTCCCGATACTCCGCCAGGGAAAGAACGACGACTGCCTTGCCGCCCCGTCGCGTCACGATAAGGGGCGATCGATCGTCGCTAGCTCTGTCCATCAAGCGCGCAAGATCCTGGCGCGCGCGGCTATATGACACTACGTCCATTGCCGACTCCGGCACAAATATCTGTACAACTATTCAGAACGAACCAATACGAAAATGGGCGCGGTCCCGGCGACAGCCGCCGTCTTCAAAAGGCTGCTCGGGATGCTTATATTGGCGTCGTCGGGAAACCGACTATGGCGATAAACGCCGCGTGGAATAAGCGTATCGGACCCGGGGGCAGTACCCGGCGCCTCCACCATTCTCCGCCGCATCCTCGGGGTGCGGCGTCGATGGGGGCGAACCAGGATCGACGAGCGTGGTAAAGGCGCGGTTTTTGCCCGGTATGGTTCCGCCGTGACGGGCCATTCACAAGTGCCAACGATAACGACGTTGCACTCGCTGCTGCCGCCTAAACAGCGGACGTAAGCGCGGTTCGGGAGGGCACCGGGCAACAGAAGCCCTCCCACTTTCTCCGGCGCATTCGCTGTTTCCCGCGATTGACTCTGATGGTACGCGGGTCGATGCTTTGCAAAGTTTCCGACGGACCATGAACGATCGCTTCCACTACGACGCTCTCGTCGACGACGCGCTGCGCGGCGTGGTCCGCCGCGTGCTGACGCAAGTCGCCGAAAAGGGTCTTCCGGGATCGCACCATTTCTACATCTCCTTCCGCAGCACCGATCCGGGCGTCGTGCTGCCCGACTATTTGCGCGCCAAGTATCCGGAGGAGATGACGATCGTGCTGCAGCACCAGTACTGGGACTTGGTGATCGGCAGCAACCACTTCGAAGTGACGGTGAGCTTCAACAAGCAACAGGAACGCATCCGCGTGCCGTTCGCCGCGCTGTCGGCCTTCGTCGACCCCTCGGTGCGGTTCGGCTTGCAGTTCGACCGCAAGGACAAGGCGACGGGCGACGGACGGGCCGAGACGCCGGCTGCCGCGGCGG
>VGCQ01000059.1 GCA_016870055.1 Alphaproteobacteria bacterium
GCTCGCTGGCGGTGGCGCGCAGCCTGCCGCGCCTGTTCGATCTCAGTGAACGCCGCGGCCAGCCAGCCTCCGCCTGATCGGCGGCATCGTCAGATCGTCGTCTTGCCCTTGAAGCCGCAGAGATCGTGGACGACGCACGCCGGGCAGTCGGGCTTGCGCGCCTTGCAGGTGTAGCGGCCATGCAGGATCAGCCAGTGATGGGCGTGCAGGCGATACTCTTCCGGCACGCGCTTCAGCAGCTTCAGCTCGACCTGCAGCGGGTTCTTGCCCGGCGCCAGGCCGGTGCGGTTGCCGACGCGGAAGATGTGGGTGTCGACGGCGATGGTGGCCTCGCCGAACGCGACGTTCATCACCACGTTGGCGGTCTTGCGGCCGACGCCGGGCAGCGCCTGCAGCTCCTCGTGCGTGCGCGGCACCTCGCCGCCGTGGCGCTCGATCAGGAGCTTCGAGAGTGCGATCACGTTCTTGGCCTTGGTGCGGAACAGGCCGATGGTCTTGATGTGGCCGATCAGCTTGCGCTCGCCCAGCGCCACCATCTCGGCCGGCGTCTTGACGATCTTGAACAAGGGCGTGGTGGCGCGGTTGACGCCGGCGTCGGTCGCCTGGGCCGACAGCACGACGGCGACCAGGAGCTGGTAGACATTGTCGTATTCCAACTCGGTCTCGGGTGCGGGGATCGCCGTCTTCAGGCGGGCGAAGAATTCCGGGATGACGGCTTGCTTCATCAGGGCCATAAACGATTTCTAGCATGACTGAAGCCGCCGCTCCTGCCGTCCATTTCAGCGCCACGCTGGTGCCGCACCGTAGCCTGTCGCCGCAAGGCTTCCGCTGGCTGATCAAGGGCGCGATCGCGGCCAACCTGGCGATCGGCCTGCCCATGCTGGCGTTCGGCGCCTGGCCGGTGCTGGGCTTCATGGGGCTCGACATCTGGCTCTTGTGGTGGCTGTTCAAGCGCAGCTACCTCGATGCGCGGCGGCGCGAGAGCCTGACGCTGACCGACCGCGAGCTCGCGATCGAGCGCGTGGCACCGGGCGGCGAGCGCGAACGCTACAGCCTCGATGCCTACTGGCTGCGCGTCGACTGGGACGACAAGGAGGAACGGCTGATCGTGGCCTCGCGCGGCAATCGCGCGGTGATCGGCCGTTTCCTGGCGCCGGCCGAGCGGCGGGCGCTGGCCGAGCAGCTCGCGGCGGCGCTGGCGGCGATGCGCGCGCCGCGCTACCGCCACGACTGGGATCTATAGGCCGAGCACGTCCTTCATGCCGTAAAGGCCGGGCTTCTTGCCGGCGAGCCATTGCGCAGCGCGCACCGCGCCCGCGGCATAGGTCTCGCGGCTGAACGAGCGGTGGGCGAGTTCCAGCCGTTCGCCGGCGGCGGCGAACATCACGGTATGAACGCCGACCTCCTCGCCGCCGCGCAACGTCGCAAAGCCGATCTCGCCCGAGGGCCGCGCCCCGGTGTGGCCATCGCGGCTCTTGCGCCAGACCTCCTCCAGCTTGACCTGGCGGCCGGCGGCGGCGGCGCGGCCCAACGCCAGCGCCGTGCCCGACGGCGCGTCGATCTTGTGGCGATGGTGCATCTCCAGCACCTCGATGTCGTAGGTGGGATCGAGCATCGCCGCCGTCTTCTCGACCAGGGCGAACAGGATGTTGACGCCCAGCGCCATGTTGGCCGCCCACATGATCGGCACCTTCTTGGCGGCGTCGTGGATGGCGGCGGTCTGGGCGGGATCGAGGCCGGTGGTGCCGATCACCATGGCGACGCCCGTGTCGGCGGCGACCTTGGCATGCGCGACCGTGGCGGCGGGCACGGTGAAGTCGATCACCGTATCGGCGGCGGCGATCGCCGCGGCGCTGTCGGCCACGATCTTCACGCGATTGGCCTCGAGGCCCGCGACCTCGCCGGCATCGCGGCCGATCACATTGCTGTTGGGCGACTCGCTGGCGGCGGCCAAGGACACTCCCTCGGTGGCGGCGATGCGACGCACCAGCATCTGGCCCATGCGCCCGGCGGCGCCGACGACGGCGATCTTCATGTCATTCCCTCGAAGCTCGATCGCAGTAGATTAGCCGACCGACAAGGAGTGGGACATGCTCTTCATGGTGGTCGAGACGCTGAAGAACCAGGACGGCAAGGCGGTCTATCGCAAGCTGCGTGACGAGGGCCGCGGCCTGCCCGACGGGCTGACGTTCGTCGCGAGCTGGGTCACGGCCGATCTCGGCCGCTGCTTCCAGCTCATGGAGACCGACGACATCACGCTGTTCCAGCGCTGGATCGCCGAC
Source organism: Alphaproteobacteria bacterium (assembly GCA_016870055.1). Taxonomy (GTDB): domain Bacteria; phylum Pseudomonadota; class Alphaproteobacteria; order Reyranellales; family Reyranellaceae; genus Reyranella. The sequence continues at coordinate 2,283 of VGCQ01000059.1, forward strand.
TGGCAGTCGGTCGTCGAGTTCGAGGTCGTGCCGGTGGTCGAAGGCAAGACCACGCGCGAGGCGCTGACGCCGATGCTGTGAGGGGCAATTCGAGCAGGTCCTTCGCTTGGCTCAGGATTGCGGACCCCAAGGGTCGATCACCTTCGGCCAGAACGGCGTCTTGCGCTTGGTGTAGGGCAGGCGCGTCACGTCGGGGTCGGCGGCGCCGGGCGAGGCGACGTAGAGGATCTCTTTCGCCAGCCCGACAAAGCCGTTGTAGAAATGCTGCGCCGATTTCACGACGACCACGCGATAGTCGGCCGGATCGGCGCCGACCGCCCGGAAGGCGTCGGCATGGAAGGTCTGGGTGCGCTGCGTGCAGATCGCCACGTCGACATGCTCGGACGACAGCAACGCCATGTCGCCCAACGGCACCATCACCGGCCCGTAGGGTTGGCGCACGCCGCGGGCGATCTTCTTGACCGTGACGTCGAGATCGACCGGCTCGCCGCTCACCGCGCCCGACTTGCCGCCGAGCCGCATGCGGATGCGCGCGCCCTCGCCCGCCTCCTCGGCGATGCGGAAGGCCATCGGATCCCACATCACGCCGAACAGCGCCGGCCCGATTTGCCGCTCGACCAGGGCCTTCAGCACGAAGGTCGAATCGCCGGGCGCGCCCGAGCCCGGGTTGTCGGCGCGGTCGGCCAGCACCAGGGGGCCCTGGTTGTGCGAGGCGGCGCGCGCCATCGCCTCGCCGATCGACAGATACTTGGTGGCGTAGCGCTCGCGGTTGTCCCACAGCTCGCGGCCGAGCTGGCGGGCCAGCGCCTCGGCCTTGGCCCGGTCGCGATCGGCCACCACCAAGGTGCGCGTGCCGACATCCTCGACATCGGCGAAGGCAAAGCCGTGGCTCAGCGACACCGACAGGATGCCGTCCTTGCCCTCGAACGACTTCATGCGGGCGACGAACTCGCTGATCGGCGGCACCGAGGTGCGGTACTGGGCGATCATGCGGCAGTCGTGGCGCGCCATCACCGGCCGGACCTTGCCGTCGACGGTGTCGGCGATGACGGCGAACAGCTCGGCCGCGCGCTCCATCGTGTCGGTGTGCGGGTATTCCTTGTAGCCCACCAGCACGTCGGCGCTTCGCAGCATCAGGTCGCTGAGATGGCAGTGCAGGTCGAACTCCGCGCCGATCGCCACCGCAGGCCCGACCACGGCGCGCACCCTGGCGAGCAGGTCGCCTTCGCAATCGTCGTAGCCGTCGGCCACCATGGCGCCGTGCACGTTGATCAGCACCGCATCGAGCGGCAGCGCCGCCGCGACGCCGGCCAGGATCTCGTCGCGAAAGCCCTCGTAGACCGACCGCACCGTGGTGCCCGACGGCGCGGCGAAGGTCGCGAGACCCTCGATCACCGTCCAGCCGCGCGTCTCCGCGTCGCGCCGCCAGACATGCAGCGGCGCGGTGAAATTGGTCGGCTCGTGGCGTGTGGCGTCGCCCCGCCACACGCCATGTTCCTCGTAGGCGCGACGGCCGGTCGGAAAGGGCACGAACTGGTTGGTCTCGGTGCCGAGGGCGGCAATGAACAGACGCTTGCTCATGATCGAGCCTTGTGACGGTGGCAGCCCACGACATGGTCGTCGACCATGCCCGAGGCCTGCATGAAGGCGTAGCAGATGGTCGAGCCGACGAACTTGAAGCCAGCTTTCTGCAGCGCCTTGGACAGCGCGTCGCTCTCGGCGGTGCGCGCCGGCACGTCCTTCAGCGTGCGCGGTCGATTGCGCCGCGGCTTGCCGTCGACGAACGACCACAGGAACTTGGCGAACGAGCCCTCGCGCTCGACCAGGGCGAGATAGGCGCGCGCGTTGCTCACGCTGGCTTCGATCTTGCCGCGGTGGCGGATGATGCCGGGATCGGCCAGCAGCTTTCCAAGCTTGGCCGGCGTGTAGCGGGCGATCTTGGCGGGGTCAAAGCCGTCATAGACCTTGCGATAATGCTCGCGCTTGCGCAGCACGGTGATCCACGACAGGCCGGCCTGGCAGCCTTCCAGGGTCAGGAGCTCGAACAGGGCGCGATCGTCCTCGATCGGGCGGCCCCATTCCGTGTCGTGGTACGTCTCGTAGAGCGGGTCGGCGGTCGCCCATCCGCATCGCTGCTTGCCGTCGCTGCCGGCCACCGTATCGTGCTTCCAAGCCATCCGGAGAAACTAGCCAATGCCCATGGATCTCGCCAACCTCAAGGTCTGCATCTTCGACGTGTTCGGCACGGTGGTCGACTGGCGCGGCAGCCTGATCGCCGACCTGCCGGCACTCGGCCGCAAGCACGGGATCGACACCGACTGGACGAGCTTCGCCGACGACTGGCGCGGCCTCTACCAGCCGCAGATGCACCGCGTGCGCAAGCGCGAGCTGCCATGGACCAACATCGACGAGCTGCACAAGGAGGCCTTCGAGATGCTGCTGAAGAAGCGCGGGCTCCGGCATCCCGGCGAGGCGGCGGCCTGGGAGTTCACGCGCCTGTGGCACCGCCTGCGGCCGTGGCCCGATTCGGTCGAGGGCATCGGCATGATGAAAAAGAAGTACGTCGTGGCGACCATGAGCAACGGCAACGTGGCGCTCCTGATCAACATGGCCAAGAACGGCGGCATCCCGTGGGACCACTGCTTCTCCGGCGAGACCTTCCGCCACTACAAGCCCGATCCCGAGACCTATCTCGGCGTCGCCAGGACCATGTATCTCGAGCCCGCGCAGGTGATGCTGATCGCCGCCCACAACGGCGACCTCAAGGCCGCCCAGCAATGCGGCCTGGCGACCGGCTTCGTCCACCGCCCGACCGAGCACGGGCCCGGCCAGAAAACCGACCTCACGGTCGACGGCCAGTGGGACATCGTCGGCCATTCGATGGTCGAGCTGGCGAAGACGCTCGGATGTTGAGGGCGGCCGGTCGGAGCAAGGGGGTGGCCCAGGGCGAGTTTTGATCGGGGCATGTCATAGAATAACTATAGTGATTTAACTACTTTAGTTATTGCCCGAAGTTTTCGTCCGTCGTACGGTGTGCATGCTTTCCGTCGTGGTCGGCGCTCGGGCACCGGCCTGGCCGAGTTGGAAAGCGTTTGCCGCACCTGTCCGGGGGACGAGCGCATGGTCAACCTTCCGCCCTATGCCTACTGGCCGTGGCCGCGCTCCGGATCGCCGGGCTACGGCCTCCTCGACGATGGCGCGTTGCCGGATGCCTGGCCTGATGGCGGCACGGAGCCGTCATCCGCTTGGCCGTTCGTGCCGCCGGCGATGGCGCCGTCGCAACCTCCGCGGCCCGACATCCAAAGCCGCACCGTAGGCTTCAATCTTCGCCCCGATCCCATCCCCGGCTTCACTGTCGGGTCGCCATCCCGTGAAACGCCGGGCTTTCGGGTTGGCGCCGACGGGCCGCCCGCCGACGCCCCGCCGGCTTGGCCCAACCTCGCCGCCTTCGGTCTTTCCGGCGATGATCCCGCCTCGGCCGCGCTCTACTCGGCTCTCGGCCCCTCCTATATCCCGCCACCGCGGGACCGTGCGCGTGAGGCCGTCGATCAGATCCTGAGAATCTATGCCGGGCACGGCCTCGATCGACTGGAACGCGAGGATTCGCGACGTTCCGGTTTCGGTGTGACCGAGCCGGCCAGATTCGAACCGGCTGACTATACGAGGCCAGCCGGTGGCGACGGGTTCAATCCGCAGCATGTCGTGCCGGTCAACCGTCCGCCCCCGCCGCCCGGCGACAACAGCCGAGCATTCCCCCGCCCCGCGCCAGCGACCCCATCCCGGCCTGCACCTGCCGCACCACCGCCTCCGAGGCCGCCGGCGGAGCAGCCGCCGCCGGATACCGTCGGTCCAGCCGCTGCAGTCGATGCGGCAGCCCAGCGTCGCCTGACCATCTACAACACCTACCGCGAGCAACTGCAGGCGCTCGATCCCGAAAATCCTCTTCTGAAGCTCGAGCAGGTGCCCGATGTGCCGATCGATCACGCCACGGTCGAGCGCTATGGAAACGAGATCAAACGGGTCGTTCGCGAGAAGGTCGACAAGACCGCAGAAGACCTCAGAGCACGAAGCGTCTACGAAAAGAGGTCCAGCATCAGGACGATCGGCGGCGATGCCGACTTGCGCGCTGAATTCGATCGATTGAAAGTCGGCGGGCGGCGCGTCTATGGCCAGCGGGGCCAATATGGCGTGACCGACCATGGCGAGCTCTACGAACTGCCCGGCGGACTACGCATCGGCTTTAGAATGGCCCGCGACACGCGAACTGGCGTCAGTCGGTCCTTACCAACCTTGGACATCATGTATCCTGATCGTAGAAACCTGCGCTTTCACTACAATAACGAGAGGTAGGCCATGAACGACAACACATTGCACGCCAGAGCAATGGCTCTGGTCGACATCCTGCTTTCCGTGCCGGATGAAATCGGCATCTACGAAGTTTACGCAGATGTCAAATTCGAACTCGGCGTTACCGACGATCGTGAAATAAGACACGTCGCACTCGAAATCGTTCGTGAGATGCTGCGCCGTGGCGCTCGAGCCGATTTCGACTGCGCAGCGTCGGTGAAGACCTATCAACCTGAGAAAACGGTGGACGAGGTCATGGCACGCATCGAGCGTGAGTGGGATGCGCTGGAGGAGCCACCAACGATCGGCGACATCTGCATCTTCGAATGGACCCCCGAAGCGATGGAGGCCGACCGAGGAAAAACAAGCGTCGTTTGAGTTCGAGGCGCTACGGGTCGATCCAAAACACCTCCTGAAGAATCTTGTTCGGCACCTCTAAAGCGTCGGGCGGCGTTGCCGCCAGGGCGTGGCGCGCTCGTAGGCGGCGCCGGCGGCCAGCACGCTCGCTTCGTCGAACGGCCGGCCGGCGAGCTGGAAGGCGAGCGGGAAGCCGTCGCTGCCGAAGCCGCAGCACACGGTGAGGGCGGGCTGGCCGGTGACGTTGAACGGCATGCTGAGCGAGGGCTTGCCCAGGAAGTGGAAGATGGGCTGCGGCTCCACGAACTTGTCGGGCGGGCCCCACTGGTTGGGCGCCAGCACCAGGTCGTAGCCACGCATGGCGCCGCGCGTGTCGAGCTGCAGCTTGCGGCGGAAGCGCAGGGCCGACAGGTACTGCTCGGCGGTGATGAAGGCGCCGAGCTGGAAGCGGCGGCGCGTGGTGTAGCCGAACTTGTCGGGCGTCTCGATCACCTCGCGGCGATGGATGGCATGCGCTTCGGCCGTGATGATGACGCGGCCGCAGATGTGATAGTCGCGGATGTCGGGGAAGACGACATCTTCGACGACCGCGCCGAGATCGCGCAGCACGCGCACTGCCTCGTCCATGCCCTTGGCCATGTCGGGCGTGAGCTGGCCGTCGTACCAGGTGCGGGGAAGTGCAATGCGCAGGCCGGCGATCGGCCGCCGGGTGGCGGCGCCGTAGTCGACCTTGGGCGCGCGCACCGAGGCCTGATCGTTGGCATCGTAGCCCGCCAGCACGTCGAGCATCAGGGCGTTGTCCTCGACCGTCCAGGCGAGCGGTCCCGCGGTGTCGAAGCTGAACGACAGCGGGAAGATGCCGCAGCGGCTGACCAGCCCGTAGGTCGGCTTGATGCCGGCGGTGCCGCAATAGCCCGCCGGATTGCGGATCGAGCCGCCGGTGTCGGAGCCCATGGCGCCCAGGCACAGCGCCGCCGCCACCGCGGCGCCCGAGCCGCTCGACGAGCCGCCGGGCTGATAGTCGGGGTTCCAGGGATTGCGTGCCGGCGGGAAGGGCTGGTCGGGCGTCATGGCGCCGTTGGCGAACTCGTGCGTGGCGAGCTTGCCCAGGATCACCGCGCCGCCCGCCTTCAGCCGCCGCACCGTCTCGGCATCGCTGGTCGGCACGTAGTCCAGCCGCAAAAGCGAATGGCCGGTCGTGCGCACGCCCTCGGTTTCGTAGATGTCTTTCAGGGCGATCGGAATGCCGTGCAACGGCCCGCGGACCAGGCCGCCACGCCGCTCGCGATCGGCTTGCTCGGCCGCCGCCCGGGCACGTTCGGCGGTCAGGGTGACGAAGCTCGCGATCTTGCCGTCGACCGCGGCGATACGGGCGAGGAACGCCTCGGTGAGCGCGCTGGCGGTGAGCTCGCCCCGCGCCATCAGATGGCCGGCCTGGGCGATGCCGAGCATCGTCAGCTCGGTGGCTTGCTTATTCATCGGCGCGGAACACGTGCGGCGGCTCGGCGGCCCAATCCCAGCGATCGGGTATCCGCGCCATCAACTGCAGCAGCCCGAGGTAGCCCTGATGCAGATGGCGGATGTCCTCGTCGGTGAGCGGCAGGCCGCTGTGCGCGGCGCGGGTGCGGAACTCCTCGAGGCTGGGTGGCTTGTCGGCCGGTGTCATGTCGCTCCCCCTCTTCTCATTCCGCTCTAACCGCCGAACATCTCCTTGACCTTGCTGAAGAAGCCTTCGGATTCAGGGCTGGTCTTGCCGGCCTTCTCGAATTCCTTCAGCAGCTCCTTCTGCTTGGCCGTGAGGTTGGTCGGCGTCTCGACGTTGATCTCGATGTACATGTCGCCGCGCTGCGAGGAGCGCACGATCGGCATGCCCTTGCCGCGCATGCGAAACTGGTGGCCGTTCTGCGCACCGGACGGGATGGCGATGCGCGCCATCTTGCCGTCGAGCGTCGGCACCTCGATGTTGCCGCCCAGCGTCGCCTGGACCATCGAGATCGGCACTCGGCAATGCACGTCGGCGCCCTCGCGCTCGAACAACTGATGGCGGCGCACCGACAGAAAGACATAGAGATCGCCGGCCGGTCCGCCGCGCGCGCCGGCCTCGCCTTCGCCGCTCAGCCGGATGCGCGTGCCGTCCTCGACGCCGGCCGGGATGTTGACCTTGAGCGTCTTCTCGCGCCGCGTGCGGCCCTGGCCGGCGCAGGCGCGGCAGGGCTTGTCGATCACCTGGCCGGTGCCGTGGCAGGTGTGGCATGCCCGCTCGACGGTGAAGAAACCCTGCTGGGCTCTCAGCCGGCCGCGACCCTGGCACGTCGGACATTGCTGCGGCTTGGACCCGGGCTCGGCGCCGCTGCCCTTGCAGGCCTCGCAGGCGACCGAGGTCGGCACACGCACCGTGGCCTCGGTGCCGGCATAGGCCTGCTCCAGCGTGATCTCGAGATTGAAGCGCAGGTCCTGGCCGCGCGCATCGCCGCGGCCGCGGCCGCGCCCACCGCCGGCACCGAACATCTCCTCGAAGATGTCGCCGAACACCGAGCCGAAATCGAAACCCTGGCCGCCCTGGAACGGGCCGCCCGGCCCGCCCGGGCCCATGCCGCCCTCGAACGCCGCCGGACCGTAGCGGTCATAGGCCGCGCGCTTGTCGGGATCCTTCAGGATGTCGTAGGCGTGGTTGACGTCCTTGAACGTCTTCTCGGCGTCCTTGTTCCCCGGATTGCGATCCGGGTGGTACTGCATCGCAAGCTTGCGGAACGCCTTCTTGATGTCGTCGGCGCTTGCCGTTCGGGCGACTCCGAGCAGCTCGTAATAGTCTTGCGCCATACGCCCTACGCAGCCCCCGCTCGCCGCCTAAGATTCGGCCTCCCGCTTGCGCAGGAGGCCGCTTTCCTCTCCCGGATCCGGCGTCAGCCGGAGCCCGTCTTCTTGTTCTTGTCGGTGACGTCCTCGAATTCGGCGTCGACCACCTTCTCGTTCTTGGCTTCGTTGGCCGCGCCGCCGCCGGGCGCTGCGCCGGTGCTCGCACCGGCCTGCGCATCGGCCTGCTGGGCCTTGTACATCGCCTCGCCGAGCTTCATCGCGGCTTGAGCCAGATCGTTGGTCTTGCCCTTGATGGCCTCGACGTCCTCGCCGGCCAGCGCCGTCTTCAGCTCGGCCAGCGCGCTCTCGATCGCCGACTTCTCGGCGGCGCCGACCTTGTCGCCGAACTCCTTGAGGTTCTTGTCGGTCGAGTGGACCAGCGCCTCGCCCTGGTTGCGGGCGTCGATCAGCTCGCGCTTCTTCTTGTCCTCCTCGGCGTGCAGCTCGGCATCCTTGATCATCTTCTGGATGTCGGCTTCGCTCAGGCCGCCCGAGGCCTGGATGCGGATCTGCTGCTCCTTGGCGGTCGCCTTGTCCTTGGCCGAGACTTGGACGATGCCGTTGGCATCGATGTCGAAGGTGACCTCGACTTGCGGCATGCCGCGCGGCGCCGGCGGAATGCCGACCAGGTCGAACTGGCCCAGCAGCTTGTTCTGGGCGGCGATCTCGCGCTCGCCCTGGAACACGCGGATGGTCACCGCGGTCTGGTTGTCGTCGGCCGTCGAGAAGATCTGGCTCTTCTTGGTCGGGATCGTGGTGTTGCGCTCGATCAGCCGGGTGAACACGCCGCCCAGGGTCTCGATGCCGAGCGACAGCGGTGTGACGTCGAGCAGCAGGACGTCCTTGACCTCGCCCTTCAGCACGGCGGCCTGCACCGCGGCGCCGACCGCCACGACCTCGTCGGGGTTGACGTTGCGCGCCGGCTCGCGGCCGAAGAACTGCTTCACGACCTCGATGACCTTCGGCATGCGGGTCATGCCGCCGACCAGGATGACTTCGTCGATCTGGCCAGCCTGCAGGCCGGCGTCCTTGAGCGCGGCGCGGCACGGCTCGAGCGTGCGCTGGATCAGGTCGTCGACCAAGGCTTCGAGCTTGGCACGCGACAGCTTGATGACGAGATGCTTGGGACCGGTGGCATCCGCCGTGATGAACGGCAGGTTGATCTCGGTCTCCTTGGAGTTGGAGAGCTCGATCTTGGCCTTCTCGGCCGCCTCCTTCAGGCGCTGCAGGGCGAGCTTGTCGTTGCGCAGGTCGATGCCCTGCTCCTTCTTGAACTCGTCGGCCAAGTAGGTGATGACCCGCAGGTCGAAGTCTTCGCCGCCCAGGAAGGTGTCGCCGTTGGTCGCCTTGACCTCGAACACGCCGTCACCGATCTCGAGCACCGACACGTCGAACGTGCCGCCGCCCAGATCGTAGACCGCGATGGTGCCGCTCTTGCGCTTGTCCATGCCGTAGGCGAGCGCGGCGGCGGTCGGCTCATTGATGATGCGCAAGACCTCGAGGCCGGCGATGCGGCCGGCGTCCTTGGTGGCCTGGCGCTGGGCGTCGTTGAAGTAGGCCGGGACGGTGATCACCGCTTGCTCGACCTTCTCGCCGAGATAGGCCTCGGCGGTCTCCTTCATCTTGCCCAGGATGAAGGCGGAGATCTGGCTCGGGCTGTATTGCTGGCCGTTGGCCGCGACCCAGGCGTCGCCGTTGGACGCCTTCTCGATCTTGAACGGCACCAGCGACATTTCCTTGGCGACCATCGGGTCGTCGAAGCGGCGGCCGATCAGGCGCTTGACCGAATAGAGGGTCTTGAGCGGGTTGGTGACGGCCTGACGCTTGGCGGACTGGCCGACCAGGCGCTCGCCGGAGTCGGTGAAGGCGACCATCGACGGGGTCGTCCGCGCGCCTTCGGAATTCTCGATGACCTTGGTGTCGCCGCCTTCCATGACCGCGACGCACGAATTGGTCGTGCCCAGGTCGATACCAATGACTTTAGCCATGACTGCTCTTTCTTCGCTCGGCAGGTCGTCGAGGCCCCGCAGGCGCCCAGCCAACCCCCAGATGCTTTAGCCTGCCGGAAAAACCGGGTCAGGACAGGGGCTATATAGGTCCTCGCGGGCGGCCTGCAATGGACTCGACGGCCGAAAATGACGAATCCGACGCGTTTTGCCGCCCTAGTTCTCGTTGCTGGCCGAACGGACCGCCGATCCGCCCTTCGATACCGCCACCATGGCCGCCCGCAGCAGCCGGCCTGCAAGCAGGTAGCCCGGAATCAGCTCCTGGATGATCGTGCCGGAGGGCACGGTCGCATCCTCGACCTCCATCATGGCTTGGTGGAACTCGGCGTTGAACGGCTTGCCCAGCGCCTCGACCCGGGTCACGCCGTGGCGCTCCAACGCCGACTGCAGCTCCCGTTCGGTCGCCTGCACTCCGGCAATGACGTTGCGCAGAGCGGGATCGAGGGTGTCGATGCCGCCGGGCAGGGCCGCCAAAGCGCGGCCGAGATTGTCGGCGACCGACAGCATGTCCTTGGCGAAGCGCTCGATGCCGAACTTGCGCTCGCGCTCGACATCCTGCTGGGCGCGGCGGCGCACGTTCTGCGCGTCGGCGAGCGCCCGCAGGAGCTTGTCCTGATGGTCGGCCTTGTCGGCCCGCAACTGCTCCACTTCGGCCCGCAGCTGTTCCAGCTCGGCCGCGGGATCCTGCGGCTTGGGCGGAATGTCGAGCGCGTCGCCGGACGGCTCGACTGGCATCTCCGCCGGGGCGCCGGCCGCAGTTGATTCGCTGACCATCGTTGTCCCTACTATCGGTGGTTCCTTTCGGCGGCCCTCACTTAGGGACGACTGCGCCCGTGGTCAACCGCCTGCGGCAGTACGCTGTCAGACTGCTTCCAACGGCGCCTGCAGCTTGGTGCCGCGGACGATGATGCCGCCGCGGTCGCCGACGGCCACCGACCCGTAACGCTGGGCGAAGATCTCCGGCAGCGGTCGAGCGTCCGACGCTGCCAGCCACAGCCTCAGCAGATGGCGCCGCCGTTCCGGCTCGGGCCAGTCGATGAAGCCGGTGCGGTCGTGCAGCAGGGTGTGGTTGTGCACGAGCTGCACGTCGCCCGGCTTGAACTCCATGAACAGATGCAGCTTGGCGTCGTTGGCCAGCGCGTCGAACAGATCGAGCGCTTCGATGTGGGCTGGCGTGAGCCGCGGCGCCTCGGGGAAGCGCTGCGCCGAGTCGATGTACTGGCGCTGATAGATCGCCGTCAGGAATCCCTTGTGCCAGTTGAACACGGGAATCTCGAAAAAGGGTTTCCGACCCTCCGGCACCTCGCCCCGGCGATCGGTAGCGATCGGCTGGAACAGAACCTTCAAGAGATCCGGCCGGCGGCGGCGCATCTCGTTGAAGATCGTGGTCGAGCTCACCAGCGCCGACAAGCCGCCGGATTTCGCCGTCTTGAGGCAGAGCAAGCCGACGATGTCGCAGGAGTCGGTGTGATAGGTCTGCCGCTCGTTGGTCTGATAGATGCGCACGTTGGGATCGTGCACGTCGAGGCCGAGATCCTGCACATGGCCCAGCACATGGCCTTTGCCGTTCTGCGAGCGCGCGCTGCCGAGGTGGGCCCCCAGGCCGAAGAACGCCGTCGCCGATTCGCGCATCGACCAGCGCTCGACCGGCAGGCCGCGCAGCAGCAGGAAGCCCCGGCCAGCCAGCACCTCGTCGCGTACCCGCGCCTTGAGCTTGGGGCCGAGCGTGGGCAGCGGAAAGTCGGCAGCGGTCGTGGCGGCGATGTCGGCCTGGCGTCGCGCCAGCGCCGTGGTCGCCTGCTCGACCTCGGCGATCTCGGCGGTGCTCAAAGGCATCAGCCAATCGCTGCGATTGGCCATGTCGGGGCCGTACCAGGCCGCTGCGCCGGTCTGCTCCGGCGGAAGCTCGAAGGACATCACGTCTCCCAGGGAAAGCGCGGTGCGAAGAGATCGACGTCGCTGCTCGACAGCCGGAAGCTTTCCGTGGCGTTGACCAGGGCGGCGCGGATACCGGGCTCGAGCGCGCTATGGCCGGCGTCCGGCACCACGACATAGCGCGCCTCGGGCCAGGCCCGTGTCAGCGCGTCGGCCGTCATCGGCGGGCAGACGATGTCATAGCGTCCTTGCACGATGGTGCAGGGCAGATGGCGTACGCGGTCGAGTTCCGACCATGGCCAGCCTTCGGGCAGGAAGGTGCCGTGCGCGAAATAGTGCGCCTCGATGCGCGACAGCGCCAAGGCAAAGCCGCCATGGTCGGATTCGAAGGGTGCGCGCGCCGTCGGATAGAGCGTCGAGCAGGCCGCCTCGTAGCGGCTCCACGCCCGCGCCGCTGGACGATGACGGTCGGGGTTGCGATCGGTCAGGCGGCGATAGTAGTTGCCCAAGAGATCGCCGCGCTCGGCCGACGGCAGATGCTCGGCGAAGTCGCGCCAGGCTTCGGGGAAGATCGCGCGCATGCCGTGCAGGAACCAGTCGATCTCGGAGCGCGCGCCGAGGAAGATGCCGCGCAGGATGAAGCCGGTGACGCGCTCGGGCTGTTCGAGTCCGTAAGCCAGCGCCAGCGTGCTGCCCCACGAGCCGCCGAACAACAGCCACTGCTTGATGCCGAGGTGGCCGCGCAGCAACTCCATGTCGGCGACCAGATGGCCGGTCGTGTTGTCGGAAAGCTCACCCAACGGCACCGAGCGGCCGCAGCCACGCTGGTCGAAGACGACGATGCGATAGAACTGCGGATCGAAAAACCGGCGATGAACGGGCGCGGAGCCCGCGCCGGGACCGCCGTGCAGGAACAGCACCGGCACGCCCTCGGGATTGCCGCTCTGCTCCCAATAGATCGTGTGCCGCCCGTCGACTGCCAGCATGCCGCTGGCATAGGGCGATATTTCCGGGAACAGGTCGGACCGCAGCGGGGTTTCTGAACGCGGCATGGAACTCTCGATGGCGATTCACTGCCACAGAGATGCTCTGCGTTCCAGCACCACTGCGATTGCGGCCAGCGAGGCCCGGCGTCTATGGTCGGCCAGCATTCGGGAGGATCGGTGGTTCTGCGGCTGCTATCGGCGCTTGTCGCCCTGTTCGTCGGCCTCGCTGCCTGTGCGCCGCCCGGCGATCAGCCGCGGACGCCCGATATCGCCCAAGGAAGCGTACAGGCCGGCGTTCCCAGCCTGCCCCGCGAATTGGAGCGCGATGTCGGCCCTGTCTACGGCGATGCCGCGCTGCAAGCCTATGTCGACCGGGTCGGCCAGAAACTGGTGGCGCAGTCGGGAGTGTCCGGCAACTTCCGCTTCGTCGTGCTCGATCAGCCGTACCCCAACGCCCACGCGGCGGGCGGCTATGTGATGGTGACGCGCGGCCTGCTGGCGCTGCTCGACGACGAAGCCGAGCTCGCCGCAGCCCTCGGTCACGAGGTCGGCCATGTCGTCGAACGTCACGCCGCGCACCGTGCCCGCGCCCGGCAGGGTGTGCTCGATGCGGCACTCGAGGCCGCGGTCTCGACCGGCTCGGTCTCGGTCGGCCGGTCGGTGGCGCGCGACGGCCTGTTGGCGCTGCGCCGCTACTCGCGCGACCAGGAGCTGGAGGCCGATCGCATCGGCGTGTCGCTGCTCGTCCGTGCCGGCTATCGCGGCAGCGCCATGGCGAGCCTGATCGACAAGCTGCGCCGCCAGGGTCAACTCGAGTTGCAGCTCATGGGCGAGGCGCCGGAGGCAGCCGATCGGCGCGGCAGCACCTCGACGCATCCCGCACCGGCCGAGCGGCGGGAGGCCCTGCGCGACCTGCCGCAGGCGGCGATGCCGGGCGAATCGAATCGCGCCACCTACCTCGCGGCAGTCAACGGCATCATGGTCGACGACTCGCCGCAAGAAGGGTTTGTGCGCGGCAACCGTTTTCTGCATCCGGTGATGAAGCTCGCCTTCGAGGCGCCGGCCGATTTCCGATTGTTCAACGATACCGACGGCGTGTTGGGCGTCGGCCGCGACCGCTCGCTGCTGTTCTTC
>VGCQ01000060.1 GCA_016870055.1 Alphaproteobacteria bacterium
CGCCTGCACGCCATCCTCGCTCGGCTGGACCGTTCCGCCGCGACTTACGGCATGATCCACGCCGACATGCATCCCGGCAACGTGCTGGTCGACGGCGAGCGGCTCACCATCATCGACTTCGACGACGCCGGTTGGGGCTGGCACGCCTACGACATCGCCGTGGCGTTGTTCTATCATCAGCGCAATCCGAATTTTGCGACGTTCGAGCGCGCCTACCTCGACGGCTATCGATCGGTGCGACGGCTTTCCGATCAGACGCTGGCGCTGCTGCCGACCTTCCGGCTGATCCGAGGCCTTGCCCAGATCGGCTGGTTCCATCAGCGCCCCGAACTCGACCGCGCCGCCCGCTTCGAGGAAACCAAGGCGATCGTGCTCGAGCAGTGCCGCGCGCTCGAGCGAGGGCTTTGAGAGGCAAAGAGTGCCACGCCACTCGATGGCCTCCCCTTAAACCATGGAACTCGGCCGATAGAACGGCTGGTGCTTCGACGGATCCATGTAGTTCTGGTAGAACCGGCGCGCGTGCGGCAGCAACGCCACCGAGAGCTTGCGACGCTCGACCTCGTCGTCGCTCAGCGCCTTGGCGAGATCGTCGTGCAGCGCTTTCAACGCCGCCGTGCGGTCGACCTTGGTGAATTTGCCGTCCTGGTAGATCACCTCGCCGTCGCACATGGTCAGGGTGACGGAATCGTTCTTGGCGCGCTGGATGACCGCGTCGAGGGTCGGCGTCAGCGGATCGAGATAGGGATACGCGACCTTGTCCCAGTCGATCAGCACCAGGTCGGCGGCCTTGCCGACCTCCAGCGCGCCGATGCTCTCGCCATAGGGCGTGGTGCGCGCACCGCCCGTCGTCGCCATGCGCAACACCTGCGCCATGGTCGGCACATCGGCCTCGACCATGCCGGGCACGCGATGGGCGCGCAGCACCAGCTTCAGCTCCTGCAGCATGTCGCGATCGTCGTTGATGCCGGCCTCGTCGAGGCCGATCGCGGTGTTGATGCCCTTCTGCTCGAAGACGTTCAGGGCGGCCACGCCCGAGCGCAGCCGGAAATTGGACGAGCAGTTGTGGCAAACGCAACCCTTGGCCTCGGCCAGACGGTCGATGTCCTTTTCGTTCAGCCACACGCCGTGGCCGAGCGTCAGGCGATGGTTCACCATGCCGAAGCGATCGATGTATTCCAGCGCCGTGCAATTGCCGCGGCGCCAGGCATATTCCTTTTGATACGCCGTCTCGACCAGGTGCATGTGCAGCGGGGCGTCGTACTTGGCCGAGGCGTCGGCGAGCGCCGTCAACGCCCGGTCGGAGCACCAATGCAGGTTGGCCGGCGCCAGCTGGATCTTGACCCGGCGCTTGTTGTGATGCTGGGCATGGAACGACTTGAACAAGTCCATGGCATCGTCGAGACCGGTTTTGAAGCGGTCGAACCAGCGCTGCATCGGGCCCTGCAGCTCCTTGGGCAGGGAGGCCACGAACTCCTCGTCGGCCTGGTAGATCAGCCGGTTCTGGTCGCGCACGCCGTAGCAGTAGCTGACCCGCATGCCGACATCCTCGTAGGCGCGAATGACGTCGCCGGCCCGTCTCTCGACCTCGGCCGGCGTACCGGGCATCCAGCCGTGGATGTGCTGCACCGTGGTGATGCCCGAGCCGATCATCTCGAAGGCCGAGTAGAGCGTGTCGAGATAGAGGTCGAGGTTGCGGATCACCATGCGGGTGACGAACCAGAGCTCGAGCGGCATGTCGGGCGAGCCGAGCTGCACCGGCGTGAGCCCGATATGGTGATGACCGTTGACGAAGCCCGGCAGCAGGATCTCGCGGCCGCTGCCGATCACCGGTACGGTCGGGTGCTTGCGGTGCAGGTCGTCGTAGGTGCCGACGGCCACGATGACGCCATCCTCCTGCAGCACGGCGCCGTCCACGATCTCGTTCCAGGCGAAACGGTCCTTCACGCCGGTGATGGCGGCGCGGCTGCGGATGAGACTGGTGGCCATTGCTCCCTCCCTATGCTCGGTCCTTTTCCACCCCGGCGACGTCGGGGACTGAGCGCCGGCCGTTCACTCCCGCGCCTGCGCCTTCGCCTCGGCGATCTGCCGGTCGCTCGGCCACAACAGCAGCGAGATGACGAGCAGGATGCCGAGCCCTCCGGTGATGCCGACGAAGCGATCGATGCCGGGCAGGATGCTCTGTGGCGGCGCCGGGCCTTGGATCATGGTGATGATGAACACGAACGCCGCCTGGGTGCCGACATAGCCGACGCCGTGCGGCCCGACCTGGATGTGCATGCCGATCCACACCGCGGCGCCCAGCATCGCCAGCCACCAGACGAAGGACTCGACGTCGATCGCCAGGCAGACCAGCGCCACGGCGCCGCCCAGCAGGCAGCCCAGGAAGCGGTGCAGCGAGCGCACGGCAACGGCATGCCGGGTGCCGAAGCCGCCGTCGGCGACCACGGGGGCGGCCATCACCACGGCGATGGTGATCGCCATTTGCGTGACTTGCGAGAGCTCGAGCATCATCCAGATCGCCAGCACCGCGGTGACGGCGATCGCCGAGCGCAGGCCATGCAGGACCACCGGCCACTGCGCGCCGAGCAGATGGCGCCAGCCCGGCGCCGTGGGCGGCGGCTCGCGGTGCCAACCCTGCAGCAGATTGGACATGACAATGGCCGACAGCACGCCGATCGTGACCTCGAACACGCGGTAGTAGGCGGTCGACGCCGCCTCCAGCGGGTTAGCGAGGCTTTCGAGCAGCACGAGTTCGGAGGTGGTGCAGAGGAAGAGCCAGGCGAGGCCATGCGGGCTCACCTGCATGGCGATCACGCCCGCCATGGTGACGGCGCCCACGAACAGGTAGAGCGCGAGGTGATCGTAGGGCAGCCAGCGTGCCATGACGAAGCCCAGCAGCGCGCCGGCGGCGGTGCCGCTCATCCGCAGCAACCCGCGCCGCAGCGAGCTGGCGCTGGTCGCCGCCAGCGACATGTAGGCGCTGATCGCCGCCCACCACGGCGACTTGATCTCCAGGAGGAGCGCGAGAAAGGTCGCGAGCACGACAGACGAAGCGGCAACGAGACCCTGGCGGGTGCGCACGGGATCGCTGCCCAGCTCGGCGAGTTCGCGACCGAACCTCGCCAGCGCGTCGACCACGATGTCGAAGGTCTCGACGACGATGTGGCCGGCCTCGGCAACGAAACGGCCGATCATCGCGGGAAAATCACGGTGCGCGCGTCCGCACCCATATAGAGCTTGCCGTCGGGTGGCGGCCCGTCGAGCACGATGGTGACCGGGATGCGCCGCTGCAGCCGGATCCAGTCGGTGGTGGGGGCGACGTAGGGCAGCAGCATCGGCGGGTCGGGGTTGCGGCTGATGCCGCGGGCGACGCCGGTGATGCGCGCCTTGTGGAAGCGCCACGGGTCGCTGTCGAGCCACACCCAGGCGGTGTGACCGTCCTTGAGGGGCCGGATGTAGTACTCCTTGTAGTTGGCCATGATGCGCCAGGCATGGGCATCGACGATGCCGACATTGGCGATGGTCACCGTCGCGGTGTCGCCGATGCGCACCGTGAGGTTGATGATCCAGCCGTCGGTCGGGGCGAGCACGTCGGTCTTGCCGAGCTTCCACTCGGCCGTCGCCTTTTCCGCCTTGGCGACGTCGAGGGCAGCCTTGTGGACGTTGATGCTGGTCTTGGCCTTGGTGATGGCGATCTCGGCGATGGTCTTCTCGGCCGCGGTGCGACGCAGCTCGTTGTCGGCACGATCGAGCTCGGCGCGCGGCGCGTTGTTGGACGCCGCCAGGACAGCAAAGCGCGCCTGCTGCTCGACGGCGTAGGTGTGCGCCGACTTGGCCGATTCGAGCGCCGCCTGGGCCGTCGAAAGCTCCTCCTCCGCCACCCTGACCAGCGCGCTCTGCTCCTCGATCTGGGCCTGGCGGGTGTTGACGTCGAGCTGGAACGGCGTGGGGTCGATCTTGTAGAGCCGGTCGCCCTTCTTGATCGCCTGGTTGTCGACGATGTAGAGGCCGATGATCGGCCCGGTCACTTCCGGCGCGACGCCGACCAGATCCGAGCGGACATAGGCATCGTCGGTGTAGGCCACGTAGTAGGTCAGGATCTCCCACAGCGCGAACAGGACCAGGATGGTGCCGCCCACCGCCACGACGCGGCGCAGGCGGCTCGCGGCATGGCTGGGCGGCTCGGGTGCCGCCGTCGCGGGTGCGGGCTGGGGCGATGAAGCGGAGACCGGCATGGCCGGTGGAACGGACGGTAGAACGGACGGTGGCGCCGGCGGTTCGGCCGGGGATGGCGCGGGCTTCGGCACGCCGTCGGCCTTGAGCGTCTCGGGTTGGCGCTCGTCGGCCTTTCGCGGTTCCGGGCGCGCCGGCGCCGGTGGGGACGCGGTATCGCTCATCACCGAAAAGAATAGCCGATTTCGCCGGCGCTGCGTACGACCGCCAGCGGCCTCAGTCGGCGGCGCAGGCGGCGACGAGCTGCGGCCTGAAGGCCAGGATCGAGGCGCCGCGCGCCGCCGGCAGCGGCAGCGGCGGCGTTTCCACGCCCAAGGCGCGCGCGGCGTTCCAGCCCCAGCGCGGATCGACCAGGAAGGCGCGGGCGTGCGCGGTGCAGTCGGCTTGGCCGGTGGCGATGATGCGCTCGGCCTGCTCGGGCTCGGTGATGATGCCGACCGCCCAGGTCTTGATGCCGGCTTCCTTGCGGATGCGCGCCGCGAAGCCGACATGATAGCCCGGCGCCACGGCGATCTTCTGTGCCGGCGAATTGCCGCCCGAGCTGGCATCGATGAAGTCGCAGCCCAGCGCCTTGAGCTGGCGCGCCGTCTCGATGGTGTCCTCGATGGTGATCCCGCCCTCGACCCATTCGACGCAACTGAGCCGCATGCCCATCGCCTTGTCGGCCGGCCAGATCCGGCGGCAGGCCTCGAACACTTCCAACGGGAAACGGCGGCGCTTGTCGGCCGTCCCGCCATATTCGTCGCTGCGCCGGTTGGTGAGCGGCGACAGGAACTGGGCGAGCAAGTAGCCGTGCGCGCCATGCAGCTCGATGACATCGAAGCCCAGTCGCGCGCTGCGCAGTGTGGCGCCGACGAGGGCCTGCTTGATGCGCTTGAGGCCCGCCGCATCGAGCGCCACCGGCGCATGCCAGCCGCGATCATAGGCGAGCGCGGACGGCGCCACGGTGGTCCATGGCAGGTCTGGCGCATCGGCCTGGGTGAGCGGCCCACCGCCCTTCCACGGCCGCTGCGCCGAGGCCTTGCGGCCGGCATGAGCGAGCTGGACGCCGAGCTTGACCCAGGGCATCCAAGCACGCACCCACTCGACGATCGGCTTCACCGCCGCCTCGTTGTCGTCGCTGTAGAGGCCGAGGCAGCCCTGGGTGATGCGGCCATCGCGCTCGACATGGGTCGCCTCCAGGCACAGCAGGCCGGCGCCCGACATCGCCAGCATACCGTAGTGCACCTGGTGCCAGTGCTGGGCGCTGCCGTCGACCGCCGAGTACTGGCACATCGGCGACACCACGATGCGATTGGCCAAGGTGACGCCGCCGACATCGACGGGCGTGAAGAGCTGGGCGGTCATGATCGTCTTTTGGATCGCGTCAACCACTGATCGACGGACCGGCCTCGTGGCCGAGCCACTCCTCGATCAGGCGGCGGGCGATCGAATCGCGGCGCGGCATGAAGAAGGAGCCGTCCTTGGGCAGGTTCTCGGGGCGCAGCTCATCGCGGCTCAGCCAGCGCGCGCTCTCCAGTTCCGACTGGTTGACGTCGTAGTCGAGCGATTCGGCCTCGGCATGGAAGCCGATCATCACCGAGGCGGGGAATGGCCAGGGCTGCGAGGAGCGGTAGATGACGTTCTTCACCCGCACCTTGACCTCTTCGTAGACCTCGCGCGCAACGGCGTCCTCGAAGCTCTCGCCCGGCTCGACGAAGCCCGCCAGGGTCGAATGCATGCCGCGCGGGAAATGCTTGCCGCGGCCGAGCAGGCACTTGTCGCCGTGATGGACCAGCATGATCACCGCGGGATCGGTGCGCGGGAAATGCTCGCTCTTGCAGTTCTCGTTGGTGCAGACCCGCACATGGCCGCCGCGCACCGCCTTGGTGGTAGCGCCGCACACGCCGCAATAGCGATGGCGGCGATGCCAATAGGTCATGCCGCGGGCATAGGCCAGGATCGAGCCCTCGCGCGCGAACAGGAGCGCACCGACCTGGCGCAGATCGACGAACTCGCCGAGTTCCTGCAGCGGCACGTCCTTGCCGGTGACGTCGACGGCGAAATAGGGCGTACCCTCGACATAGCCCAGGAAGATGTGATGGTCGGCGGCACCGGCGATGGCGCGGCCCATCATGCCGTGCAGGAAGACCGCTTCGGGCGAGCCGCCGGCCTTGACCAGGTTCTTCTCGGTGTCGATCGGCACGAAGCGGGCGGCGCCGGACGAGGCCAGCTCGATCATGCGCTCGTCGTCCTCGCGCTCGTGGCTCGCGCGGTCGATCTCGGCGCTGGAATAGGGATTTCGCGGTCGTTGCATCGGGCGCGGACCGTGCCACAGCAGCGCCGGGGCTGCAAATTTTTCATCGTCCCGAGCGGAGCGAAGCGAAGCCGAGGGACCCCTTTTTGCGCTGCTAGCCGTCGGTGTGGATTTCGCCAGACAAGTCACGCCAGGTGGGATTCGAACGATCGATCGACGCGATCGTCTTGCCACGACGCCAGCCCCTCAGCTGCTTTTCGCCGGCGATGGCGTCGGGTGCGGTGTCGTGCCGTTCGATGAAGATGAGGTAGTTGATGCGACACTTCGATGTGTGTGCGCCCTTTCCGACGCGATGCTCGCTCGAGCGGCGAGCCAAATCGGTCGTGGTGCCGATAGAGAGCACCCGACCCGTCGCGCCGGCCAGGATATAGACGGCTGGCTGTCGCATGCCGCCGCCCGCAAAAGACGTCCGTCGGCTTCGCTTCGCTCGGGATGACGGGACTTTATCGTTGCGGCCGCTATGCAACCTCGGGTCACTTCAACGCGGCCGCCAGGACCTCCGCGACGTGGACGGGCCGGCGGTCGCTGCCGTCGGCGATCTGGTGGCGGCAGGAGGTGCCGTCGGCGACGATCAGGGCGTCGGCCGGCGCCTTGCGCACGGCGGGCATCAGCGACAGCTCGGCCATGGCGATCGAGGTCTCGTAATGCTCGGCCTCGTAGCCGAAGCTGCCGGCCATGCCGCAGCAGCTCGACTCGATCGCGCTCACCGCAAGCTCGGGCACCAGCGACAGCACCTCCTGCACCGCGCCCATGACGCCGAACGCCTTCTGATGGCAGTGGCCATGCAGCAGCGCCGTCTTCTGCGGCAGAGGCCTGAGCGGCAGATCGAGCCGCCCCGCCTTCTTCTCGCGCGCCAAGAACTCCTCGAACAGCAAGGCGTTGTCGCCGACCGCCTTGGCCTCCTCGCCGAGCCGCATGACCTGCCACTCGTCGCGCAGGGTGAACAGGCAGGACGGCTCCAGCCCGACCACGGGCACGCCCTTGGCGACGAACGGCAGCAGCGCTTGCACCAGGCGCCAAGCCTCCGACCGCGCCCGTTCGACCTGGCCGGTGGCCAGCCAGGTACGCCCGCAGCACAGCGGCGGCGAGCCGAGATTGGGCCAGGCCACGGCAACGCGGTGCCCGGCCGCCTGCAGCACGCGGCGCGCGGCATGCAGAATATGCGGCTCGAAACTGTTGGAGAAGGTGTCGGCGAAGATCACCACTGTGGCGTCACGGTCGTCGACGTCGGTCGTCGCGAGGAAGGTGTCGCGCCGCCACTGCGGCAGATGACGCTGCTTGGCGAAGCCGAGATAGGACTGGACGAACCAGGCCGCGTTGAACAGCCACGGCAGTCGGCGCGCCCACGGCGCCATCGCCGGCAGATCGCCGATCAGCCGGTCGCGCCAGCTCGAGCCCTTGGCCATGCGCCGCGCCGAGCGGGCCTCGATCTTCATGCGCGCCATGTCGACGCCGGTCGGGCAATCGCGCTTGCAGCCCTTGCAGCTCACGCAAAGATCCAGCGCCGCCGCCACGCTGTCGGAGGCGAGCGCGCCCTGCAGCTGGCCGGAGAGCGCCAGCCGGAGTGTGCTGGCACGGCCGCGCGTCAGGTGCTTCTCGTCGCGGGTGACGCGGAACGACGGGCACATGGTGCCGGCGTCGAACTTGCGGCAGTGCCCGTTGTTGTTGCACATCTCGGCGGCCTTGGCGAAGCCGCCGCTCGAATCGCCGCCGCTGCCGGGCTCGCTCAGCGCCTCGATAAGCGGATCGTTCTGCACGTTCCACGCCGACCAATCGAGGGCGGGCTGGTAGTCGACCGTCCGGTAGCCCGGCTTGAAGCGGAACAGCGTCGCGTCGTCCATGCGCGAGGGCCGTACGATCTTGCCGGGATTGAGCAGGCCCTGCGGATCGAACAGATCCTTGACGCTCTCGAACGCCTTGACGAGTCGCGGGCCGAACTGCCAGGCGACCCACTCGGAGCGCACCAGGCCGTCGCCGTGCTCGCCCGAGTAGGCGCCCTTGTACTGCCGCACCATGGCCGAGGCTTCCTCGGCGATCGCCCGCATCTTGGCGGCGCCGTCGCGGCGCATGTCGAGAATCGGCCGCACATGCAGCGTGCCGACCGAAGCGTGCGCATACCAGGTGCCGCGCGTGCCGTGCTTGGTGAAGACGTCGGTCAGACGCTGGGTGTAGTCGGCGAGGTGCTCCAGCGGCACGGCGCAATCCTCGATGAAGGACACGGGTTTCCCGTCGCCCTTCATGGACATCATGATGTTGAGTCCGGCCTTGCGCACTTCCCACAGCTCGGCCTGCGGCCGCGGCTCGGCCATTTCGACGACGCTGCCCGGCAGGCCGAGGTCGCCCATCAGCTCGACCAGGCGCGCGAGATCGCGGAGCTGCGCCGCGCGCTCTTCGCCGGCGAACTCGACCAGCAGGATGGCCTCGGGCTGGCCGATCAGGGCGCGTTCGATCACCGGCCGGAAGGCGGGATTGGCGCGCGCCAACTCGATCATGGTGCGATCGACCAGCTCGACCGCGGTGGGCTTGAGCTTGACGATGTGCTGGGCGCACGCCATCGCCTTGTAGAAGCTCGGGAAGTTCACCACGCCCAGGGTCTTGTGCTTCGGCAAGGCGGCGAGCTTCAAGGTCAGCCGCTCGGTCACCGCGAGCGTGCCTTCGCTGCCGACCAGCAGGTGCGCGAGATTCACCGAATTGTCGAGCGTGTAAGGCCGTTCCGACTGCGGGAAGAAGATGTCGAGATTGTAGCCGCCGACACGGCGCAGCACCTTGGGGTACATGCGCGCGATCTCGTCCCGCTCGGCAAACGCCAGCGCCGCCACCTGGTCGGCGATCGCCCGCACCGGCGCCGGCATGTCCTCCGGCCGCGCCGAGCCGAAGCGCGCCCGGCTGCCGTCGACCAGCAGGGCGTCGATCGACACGACGTTGTGCACCATGTTGCCGTAGCGGATCGAACGGCTGCCGCACGAATTGTTGCCCGCCATGCCGCCCAGGGTGCACTGCGCCGAGGTCGACACGTCGACCGGATACCAAAGCCCGTGCGGTCTGAGCCAGGCGTTGAGCTGATCGAGCACGACGCCCGGCTGGACGGTGACCTCGGCGCGGTTCTTGTCGAAGCCCACGATCTGGCGCAGGTGCTTCGACACGTCGATCACCAGCGCTTCGCCCACCGTCTGGCCGCACTGCGAGGTGCCGGCGCCACGCGGCAGGATTGCCGCCTTGGCATCGCGCGCCACGTCGATCGCCAGCGCGAGGTCGGTCTCGTCGCGCGGCAGCACCACGCCCAACGGCTCGACCTGGTAGATCGAGGCGTCGGTCGCGTAACGGCCGCGCGAGGCGCGGTCGAACAGCACCTCGCCCTTGAGAGTGCGGCGCAGAGCCTGTTCGAGCGTACTCAGTCGAGCTTCACCCCGGCCGCCGCGACGACCTTCTGCCACTTCTCGATCTCGGCGCGGATGCGCTTGGCGAACTCCGCCGGCGTCTCGCCGCCGACCTGGGCCGTCTGGTCCTTCCAGATCTGCTGCAGCTTGGGCGCCGCCAGCGCTTTGACGATCTCGGCGTGCATGCGATCGACGATCGGCTGCGGCGTGCCCTTGATCGCCCAGACGCCGTACCAGGTCGAGACGATCCACGCCGGCACGCCGATCTCGGCCGAGGTCGGAATGTCGGGGAACTCGGCATTGCGCTGCGGCGTCGCCACCGCGAGCCCGATCAGCTTGCCGGCGCGGATCTGCGAGGCCGAGGTGCCCATGCCGTCGAACATCATGTCGGCATTGCCGGCCAGCAGGTCCTGCATCGCCGGGCCCGCGCCGCGATAGGGCACGTGAGTGATGTCGGTCTTGGTCTCGAGCTTGAACAGCTCGCCGGCCAGATGATGGGCCGTGCCGGCGCCCGGCGACGCGTAGTTCACCTTGCCGGGGTTGGCCCGGACGTAGGCCAGGAACTCGGCCGCCGTCTTGACCGGCACGCGGTTGGGATTGATCGAGATCACCTGCGGCACCAGCGCGATCATGGTGATCGGGATGAAGTCCTTCTCGAGATCGTAGTCGAGGTTCTTGTAGATCGAAGGCGCGATCGTATGGTGGATGGCGCCGACGAAGAACACCGAGCCGTCAGGCTTCATCTTGGCAGCCTGCGAGGCGCCCACCGTGCCGCCCGCACCGCCCTTGTTGTCGACGATGATCGTGCAGCCGAGCTGCTCGCCGACCTGCGCCGCCAGAGGCCGCGCGAACACGTCGGTGCCGCCGCCCGCCGGGAACGGGTTGAGCCAGGTGATGGTGGCCGGCGGCCAGCCTTGCTGGGCGCGCGCCACAGCCGGGCCGACCAGCGAGGCCACGAGACCAAGCTTGAGCGTGTGACGACGCGAAGTCCCTGAAATTGACATCGTTGCTTCCTCCCTGAACTCATCCAAAATACAGGATTGACCGAGGACATTGAAAGTGCGGCTGAATTCCCATCCCAGCGGGCGACATTTCCTGCAGATTCCCGGCCCGACCAACGTCCCCGACCGAATCCTGCGGGCGATGGACTATCCGACCATCGATCACCGCGGCCCCGAATTCAATGCTCTGGCCAGAAAGCTGCTGCGCAGCGTGCGGCAGGTCTTCCAGACCAAGCAGCCGGTGATCGTCTACCCGGCCTCGGGCACCGGCGCCTGGGAGGCGGCACTGGTCAACACCCTGTCGGCCGGCGACTTGGTGCTGATGTGGGAGACCGGCCATTTCGCCTCGCTGTGGAAGAAGATGGCCGACCGGCTCGGCATCAAGTCGGAGTTCATGGGCGGTGACTGGCGCAAGGCCGCCGACCCGGCCGCGATCGAAAAACGCCTGAAAGAGGACAAGGACCACACGATCAAGGCGGTCTGCATCGTCCACAACGAAACCTCGACCGGGGTGACCAGCGACGTCGCGGCGATCCGTCGCGCCATCGATGCGGCCAGGCACCCCGCCCTGCTGCTGGTCGACACCATCTCCTCGCTCGGCTCGATCGACTATCGCCACGACGCCTGGGGCGTCGATGTCACGGTGGCGGGCTCGCAGAAGGGCCTGATGCTGCCGCCCGGCCTGTCGTTCAACGCCGTCAGCGAGAAGGCGGTCGCGGCATCGAAAACCTCCAAATTGCCCAAGGCGTTCTGGAACTGGGAGGAAATGCTGGCGACCAACGCCAACGGCTGGTTCCCCTACACGCCCGCCACCAACCTGCTGTACGGCCTGAACGAGGCCTGCGACATGCTGCTGGAGGAAGGACTCGATGCGGTGTTCGCCCGCCACGCCCGCCACGCCGAGGCGACCCGCGCCGCCGTCACCGCCTGGGGCCTCGAAATCCTGTGCAGCGATCCCAAAGCCTACTCCGGCTCGCTGACCGCGATCGTGATGCCCGAGGGTCACGACGCCGATGGTTTCCGCAAGGTCGCGCTGGAGAACTTCAACCTGTCGCTGGGACAAGGCCTCAGCAAAGTCGCCGGCAAAGTCTTCCGCATCGGCCATCTCGGCGACTTCAACGACCTGATGCTGCTGGGTACGCTGTCGGGCGTCGAAATGGCGCTGGGCCTCGCCAAGGTGCCGCACAGGCCGGGCGGCGCACAGGCCGCCCTCACCCATCTGCGCGACACTGCGCCGGGCGCCCGACGGGATTGAGCGCCTCGGTACGTTTGATCCAGGTCAATGACGGCTCGAGCCGCCGGCCGAACCCTTCTCGAAGAAGGATGGGCCGATGTCGGACGCTTGCTACTACGCGCTGATCGATCGTGAAGACGATGGCGGATTCACCGGTTGGATTCCCGATCTGCCCGGCATCTCGGCGTGCGGACGCACCGAACAGGATGTCTATCAGCGGCTGTTCGCCGATGCCCGCGAGTGCATCCATCAACTGATCATGACTGGCCAGCCGCTGCCCACCGCCCGGCCGGTATCGGCGTTGCCGCAGGAGCCGACGGCCTATCGGCGCTTGTTGTTCGTCATCAGCTAACCGGGAACCGGCAGCGGCCCCGGATCACCGCCGACCGGCCGGCGCAGGCAGGCGACGTGATGCCCGGGCGCCACCTCGACGAGCGGCGGCGCGGTCACCTTGCACTCGGCCACGGCATAGGGACAGCGCGTGTGGAAGTGGCAGCCGGGCGGCGGCTTGGCCGGGCTCGGCACGTCGCCCTGCACGATGCGCCGGCGCTGGCGGCGCCGCTTGGGATCGGGCGCCGTGGCGGCCGACAGCAGCGCCTCGGTGTAGGGATGCAGCGGCCGCGCGAACAGCGTGCGCTTGTCGGTGAGCTCGACGATGCGGCCGAGATACATCACCGCGATGCGATGGCTGATGTGGCGCATCACGGCGAGGTCGTGGCTGATGAACAGATAGGCGAGCCCGTACTCCTCCTGCAGATCGATCAGCAGGTTCAGCACCTGTGCCTGCACCGACACGTCGAGCGCCGAGACCGGCTCGTCGGCCACGATCAGGTCGGGATTGACCGACAGCGCCTTGGCGATGCCCAGCCGCTGGCGCTGACCGCCGGAGAATTCATGGGCGTACTTGCGCATCGCGTCGGGCCTGAGGCCGACGCGTTGGAACAACTGCGCCACCCGCTCGACGGTCTCGCCGCCGCGGGCGATGGCGAAGTTCTCCAGCGGCTCGCCGACGATGGTACCGGCCGGCAGACGCGGATTGAGCGAGGAGTAAGGGTCTTGGAAGATCGTCTGGATGCGCCGACGGTGCTGCCACATCGCTCCGGGCGGAAGCTTCGTCACGTCCTCGCCGCCCAGCAGGATGCGGCCCGCCGTCGGCTCGATCAGTTTCAGCACGGTCTTGCCGATGGTCGACTTGCCGCAGCCCGATTCGCCCACCAGGCCCAAGGTCTCGCCCTTGGCGATGGTGAAGCTCACGCCGTCGACGGCCCTCACCTCGCCGACGCGGCGCTGCAGGATGCCGCCCAGGATCGGGAAGTGCTTGACCAGGCCTTCGACCGCGAGAACCGGCGGCGCGCTCATCGCGCCACCTCCCAGCAGGCGACTGTATGTCCGCCGCCGCGATCGACGAAGGGCGGCGCCGCGCTGCGGCAGCGGTCGGTGGCGAGCGGGCAGCGGGCGGCGAAGGCGCAGCCTACGATCGGCTTGGTCAGGATCGGCACCAGCCCGGGAATCTCCTGCAGCCGCGGCCGGCCGCCCGCGGCGTCGGCCTCGACATCGAGCCGCGGGATAGCGCGCATCAGGCCGCGTGTATAGGGGTGCTGCGGGTCCTCGAACAGCGCCTCGACCGGCGCCTCCTCGACCTTGCGACCGGCATACATGACGACCACGCGCTCGGTCGTTTCGGCGACGACGCCGAGATCGTGAGTGATCAGCACGATCGCCGTGCCGGTCTTCTCCTTGAGCTCCAGCATCAGATCGAGAATCTGCGCCTGGATGGTGACGTCGAGCGCTGTGGTCGGCTCGTCGGCGATCAGCACCTGCGGATCGCACGACAAGGCCATGGCGATCATGACGCGCTGGCGCATGCCGCCCGAGAGCTGGTGGGGATACTCGTCGAGTCGGCGCCCAGGGTCGGCGATCCGCACCAGGTCGAGCATCTCGCGGGCGCGCTCGCGGGCCGCCGCCCACGGTACGCCGAGATGGCGCACCACGTTCTCGGCGATCTGCGTGCCGACCGTGAGCACCGGGTTGAGGCTGGTCATCGGCTCCTGGAAGATCATGGAGATGCGGTGCCCGCGCAGGCTCTTCATCTCCTCCTCGGAGAGCGTCGTGAGCTCGGTCCCCTCGAAGCGGATCGAGCCCTGGGCGATGCGGCCGGTCTCGGGCGGGATCAGGCGCAGGATCGACAGCGCCGTCACCGACTTGCCGCAGCCCGATTCGCCCACGATGCCCAGCGTCTCGCCGCGCGCCACGTCGAACGACACGCCGTCGACGGCGCGCACGACGCCGTCCAAGGTGTTGAACTGGGTGTGGAGGTCACGGACCTCGAGGATGGCGCTCACAGCCTCCTCGCCAAGCGCGGATCGAGGCGGTCGCGCAGGCCGTCGCCCAGCAGGTTGACCGCCAACACGGTGACGGCGAGGAAGGCGCCCGGGATCAGGATGGTCCAGGGCGCGATCTGGAAGAACGTCTTGCCCTGGGCGATGATGTTGCCCCAGCTCGGCACCTCCAGCGGAACGCCGGCGCCGAGGAAGCTCAGGCCGGCCTCGATCAGCATCGCCGACGCGCAGACATAGGTCGACTGGACGATCAACGGCGCCAACGTATTGGGCAACACATGGCGCACCAGCAGCTTCATGTTGCGGGTGCCGCCGGCGATGGCGCTTTCGACGTAGGGCTGGGCGCGGATCGACAGCACCACGGCGCGCACCACGCGCACCACGCGCGGCACCTCGGGAACCACGATGGCGACGATGACGATGCCGAGGCCGGGCCGCGCCAGAGTGATCAGGGCGATGGCGAGCAGGATCGACGGGATGGCCATCAGGCCATCCATGATGCGCATGACGATGCCGTCGACCCGCTTGAAGTAGCCGCAGGCCAGCCCGAGCGCCAGACCGAGCCCGCTCGAGATCAGGGCGACCGACAAGCCGACGATCAGCGATACTCGGGCGCCGTAGATGGTACGCGAGAAGACATCGCGGCCGAACTGATCGGTGCCGAACCACCAGCGTTCCGAGGGCGGCCGCAGCCGGTTGACCGGCGACAGCTTGAACGGATCGTGGGTGGCGATCAGCGGCGCGAACACCGCCATCACGACCAGGACGGCGAGCAGCACGCCGCCGAAGGCGATCGTGGGATTGCGGCGGATCGCCGTCAGCAGCGAGAAACGACGGGCCGGCAGGGCGAGATCGTCGGCGACGACGGCCATGTCAGTACCGGATCCGTGGATCGAGGAAGGCGTACGAGATGTCGATCACCAGGTTCACCAGCACCTTGGCGCCAGCGAACACCAGGATCAGCCCCTGCACGATGGGATAGTCGCGCTTCAGCACGGCGTCGACGGTCAGCCGGCCGAGACCCGGGATGTTGAACACCGTCTCGGTGATGACGACGCCCGAGATCAAGAGCGCGATGCCGATGCCGATCACCGTGACGATCGGCACCGAGGCGTTCTTCAGCGCGTGCAGCAGCAACACGCGGTCGGTCGCGAGCCCCTTGGCGTTGGCAGTGCGGATATAGTCCTGCTGCAGAACCTCCAGCATCGAGGCGCGGGTGATGCGGGCGATCAGCGCCATGTAGGTGACGCCGAGCGCCACCGACGGCAGGATCAGATGCTCGATGAAAGGCCATAGC
>VGCQ01000061.1 GCA_016870055.1 Alphaproteobacteria bacterium
GCACCGGTCGCAACGCAGCCGGTCGCGCCGGCGCCGGTGGTTGCGGCACCTGTTGCGCCGCCACCCGTCACTGCACCGCCGCCTGTCGCGGCCACCCCGATGCCTGCGCCGCCAGCCGCGCCGATCGAAGGTAACATCGCCACGGCGCAGTCCGGCCGCGTGCCGTTCAGCGACCTGAAGTCGCCGCCGTTCTCCGGCAACCTGCAGGTCGCGGTGATCCAGTTCGGGCGCGGCTCGTCCGGTCTCGGCGGCAACGACTACGGCGTGCTGCAGAAGGTCGCCGAGATCCAGAAGAGCAACGGCGCCACGGTGCGGGTCGTGGCGCATTCGGCGGGTGACGGCTTCGGCTCGTCGGTCGCCGACCTGGCGCGCGCCAACTACGACGTGTCGCGCCGCCGCGCGCTCGCGATCGCCAATCAGCTGGTGCGTCTCGGCGTGCCGGTCGACCGCATCGTCGCCGAAGCCGCGTCCGACTCCGAGCCGGTCTACGAGACCAACACCGCCCGCGGCATGGCCGCCAACCGGCGCGCCGAAATCTTCGTCGATTTCTAGCGCTTCAGGAAAACGAGCAATGGACGATTCCGAGTTTCACCGGCTGAAACGCCTGCCGCCCTACGTGTTCGCCGAAGTGAATGCCATGAAGGCCCGCGCGCGCGGCGCCGGCCAGGACGTGATCGATCTCGGCATGGGCAATCCCGACCTGCCGACGGCGCCGCACATCGTGGCCAAGCTCGCCGAGGCCGCCGCCAATCCGCGCGCCCACGGCTATTCGTCGTCGCGCGGCATCCCGGGACTGCGCAAGGCGCAGGCGGCCTACTATGCGCGGCGCTTCGGCGTCGAGCTCGATCCCGAGAGCGAGATCATCGTGACGCTGGGCTCGAAGGAAGGGCTCGCCAATCTCGC
Source organism: Alphaproteobacteria bacterium (assembly GCA_016870055.1). Classification (GTDB taxonomy): domain Bacteria; phylum Pseudomonadota; class Alphaproteobacteria; order Reyranellales; family Reyranellaceae; genus Reyranella. The sequence continues at coordinate 904 of VGCQ01000061.1, forward strand.
GCAGGCCATCACCTCGCCGGGCGACATCGTGCTGGTGCCCAACCCGAGCTATCCGATCCATCCCTACGGCTTCATCATCGCCGGCGGCTCGGTGCGCCACATTCCGGTGCCGTGCAGCACGTCGCTCGACGACTTCCTGCCGGCGCTGGAGCGCGCGGTGCGCCACACGGTGCCCAAGCCGATCGCGCTGGTGCTGAACTATCCGTCCAATCCGACGGCACAGGTGGTCGATCTCGACTTCTACGCCGCGGTCGTCGAGTTCTGCAAACGCCAGGGCATCTGGATCCTGTCGGATCTCGCCTATGCCGAGATCTACTTCGACGGCACGCCGCCGCCTTCGGTGCTGCAGGTGCCGGGGGCGCGCGACATCGCCGTCGAGTTCACCTCGATGAGCAAGACCTACTCGATGGCCGGCTGGCGCATCGGCTTTGCCGCCGGCAACCGGACGCTGATCCAGGCGCTGACCCGCATCAAATCGTACCTCGACTACGGCGCCTTCACGCCGATCCAGGTGGCGGCGACGGCGGCGCTGAACGGACCGCAGGACTACATCGTCGAGGCGCGCGAGACTTACCAGGAGCGGCGCGACATCCTGATCGAGGGCCTGACGGCGGCAGGTTGGCCGTTGCCGGCGCCGGCTGCCAGCATGTTCGCCTGGGCGCCGATTGCCAAGGACTTCGCCGAGCTGGGCTCGCTCGCCTTTTCCAAGCTGCTGCTGACCCAGGCAAACGTCGCGGTGTCGCCGGGCGTCGGCTTCGGCGAGCACGGCGATGGCCACGTCCGCATCGCCCTGGTCGAGAACAAGCACCGTATCCGCCAGGCGATTCGCAACATCCGCCAGGTGATGGCCGACCCCGGCCGCGCCATCGACCTCTACCTGCGCGGCGTCGGCGACAACGTCACGCCATTGAAGGCTCGCGCCTGAGCGAAACCTGTCGTATCAGGCGACCATGAAGACACCCCTCAGAATCGGCATCGCCGGCCTCGGCACGGTCGGCGCAGGCGTCGTCAAGCTGCTGACCGAGCACGGCCGGCTGCTCTCCCTGCGCGGCGGGCGGCCGTTGAAGCTGGTCGCGGTGAGCGCGCGCCGCCGGGCCAAGAAGCGCGACATCGATCTCGGCAGCGTGCGCTGGGAGAAAGACGCGCTGGCGCTGGCCGACGCGCCCGACATCGACGTCGTGGTCGAGCTGATCGGCGGCTCGGGCGGCGTGGCGCGCCGCCTGGTGCAGACGGCGCTGCGCTCGGGCAAGCACGTCGTCACAGCCAACAAGGCGCTGCTCGCCCTGCACGGCACGGAGATCGCCGCGCTGGCCGAGCGCCGCGGCCGCATTCTCGCCTTCGAGGCGGCGGTGGCGGGCGGCATCCCGATCATCAAGGCGCTGCGCGAGGGCCTGGTCGGCAATCGCGTGCGTCGGCTCTATGGCATCCTCAACGGCACCTGCAACTACATCCTCACCACCATGCGCGAGACCGGCCGCGACTTCGACGTCGTGCTGGCCGAGGCGCAGGCGGCGGGCTACGCCGAAGCCGATCCCAGCTTCGACGTCGACGGCATCGATGCCGCGCACAAGCTCAGCGTGCTGACCGGCGCGGCGTTCGGCGCCAGGGTCGATTTCGCCGGCGTCCATGTCGAGGGCATCCGGCGCGTCACGGCAATGGACATCCAGTTCGCCGAGGAGCTGGGCTTTCGCATCAAGCTCCTGGGCCTCGCGCGCGAGACGCGTCACGGCATCGAGCAGCGCGTGCATCCCTGCATGGTGCCGCTCGCCGCGCCGATCGCCCACATCGAGGGCGTGTTCAACGCCGTGGTCGTCGAGGGCGATTTCGTCGGCACCACCATGTTCCAGGGCCGCGGTGCGGGACAGGGCCCGACCGCCTCGGCCGTCGTCGCCGATCTGGTCGACGTGGCGCGCGGCCGTGACATGCCGGCCTTCGTCGTGCCGGCCGAGCGGCTGTCGACCAAGAAGGCCTCGACGATGGATCGCCATCAGGGCGCCTATTACATGCGCCTGATGGTGCAGGACCGGCCGGGCGTCATCGCCGCGGTGTCGGGTGCGCTCGCCAAGGAGCGCATCTCGCTCGAATCGATGCTGCAGCGTGGCCGCTCGCAGTCGGGCGAGGTGCCGGTGGTGCTGACCACGCACGAGACCGAAGAGGCGGCGATGCGGCGCGCACTGGCGCGCATCGCGCGGCTCGGCGCCGTGGCCGAGGAGCCGTGCCTGATCAGGATCGAAGCGTTCTAGTGGGACGGCGCCGAACGGGCGCCGACGGAGGAGACGATGGCCAACGATGTGAAACTGGACCGCAATCTGGCGCTTGAGGCGGTGCGCGTGACCGAGGCGGCGGCGCTCGCGGCGTCCAAGCTGATGGGCCGCGGCGACGAGAAGAAGGCCGACCAGGCGGCGGTCGACGCCATGCGCACGACGCTGAATTCGCTCGCCATCGATGGCACGGTGGTGATCGGCGAGGGCGAGCGTGACGAGGCGCCGATGCTCTATATCGGCGAGAAGGTCGGCCTGGCGCAAAGCGGCAAAGGGCAGGGCGGCATGCCCAAGATCGACATCGCGCTCGATCCGCTTGAGGGCACCACCATCACCGCCAAGGGCTTGCCCAATGCGCTCGCCGTCATCGCCATGGCCGAGCATGGCGGCTTCCTCAACGCGCCCGACGTCTACATGGACAAGATCGCGGTCGGCGGCGGCCTGCCCGAGGGCGTGGTCGATCTCGACAAGACGCCGGCGCAGAATCTCGCCGATCTCGCCAAGGCCAAGAAGGTCGATGTCGCCGACCTCGTGGTCTGCATCCTCGACCGGCCGCGCCATGCCGAGCTGATCGCCAAGGTGCGCGAGGCGGGCGCGCGCATCATGCTGATCGGCGACGGCGACGTGTCGGGCGTGATCGCCACCTCGACCGGCGATTCGGGCATCGACATTTACATGGGCTCGGGCGGCGCGCCGGAGGGCGTTCTGGCGGCGGCGGCGCTGCGCGCCATCGGCGGCCAGATCCAGGGCCGTCTGCTGTTCCGCAACGACGACGAGAAGGGCCGGGCACGGCGGCTCGGGATCACCGACCTCAACCGCAAATACTCGATGCTCGACATGGCCAAAGGCGACGTGATGTTCGCGGCGACCGGTGTCACTTCGGGCTCGATGCTGAAGGGCATCCGCCGCTTCCACAACGGCGCGGAGACGCACTCGATCGTCATGCGCTCCAAGACCGGCACGGTGCGCTGGGTGTCGGCGCATCACAATTTCTCGATCAAGACTGGCCTGCCGAGCTGGGCCTGATCATCATGACGGGATGCGGACCGCACTCGTCGCCGGTGTCCTGAGCCTGATCGCCGCGGTTGGCGCCGCTGCCGAGGACGATGGCTGCCGGCGCTTCGCCTGGTCGGTCGATCGCGAGCTCGTGCTGTTCGGCGACGGCCTCATGGCCGACGTCGAAAGCGAGGGCGCGCTGCCCAAGGACGGCGTCTTCGCGCTACGGCTGCGGCCGGTCGAACGGGTGATCTATGCCGCAGCGCCCGCGCGCAGCCGCGATGGCGGTTTCGGCGGCATCGTGACGCTGGAGTGGATCGCGGCCGGGCGTTACCAGATCACGCTGTCGGGCGATGCCTGGATCGACGCCGTGCAGAACGGCCGGCGGTTGCCGATGATCGCCACGACGCGTCGCGGCGACTGTCCCGCGGTGCGCCAGAGCGTGCAGGTCGAGGTCGAAAGCCAGCCGCTCACCCTGCAGTTCGGCGGCGCCGCCGTCGAGCGCCTCGATGTTTCGGTGCTGCGCGTGCGCGAGGGCGCCGGCCGGCGACTCTCGGCACCGGCGCGATAGAGCGTCAGATCAGATCCCAGCCGAGCAGCGCCAAGATCACGAGAGCGGCGGCCGCCGCGGTCGCCGCCTTGGCCCGTGCCACCAAGGGAAGGTGGTTGTCGTTGGCCGGGCGGCCGAGCCGCACGATGCGCGGCATCGGTCTCGAATGCTGCTCGGCCGCCCAGGTCGTGGCGCGGCGCGGCCCTTGCGACGATCTTGCCATACCCTTCTAGCTTCCTTCCCCCCGGACGGCGTCTTATCCCCTGAGATGCAGCGGCTTGTACGGCCGCTCGGTCTGTCCATTGTAGAGCTGGCGCGGCCGGCCGATCTTCTGGTCGGGATCCTCGATCATCTCGTTCCACTGCGAGATCCAGCCGACGGTACGGGCCACGGCGAACAGCACGGTGAACATCGAGGTCGGGATGCCGATCGCGCGGAAGATGATGCCCGAATAGAAGTCGACGTTGGGATAGAGCTTCTTGGAGACGAAGTAGTCGTCCTTGAGTGCGATCTGCTCCATCTCCATGGCGAGCTCGAGCAGCGGGTCGTGCTCGATGCCGAGCGAGGTCAGCACCTCGTGGCAGGTCTGGCGCATCACCTTGGCGCGTGGGTCGTAGTTCTTATAGACGCGATGGCCGAAGCCCATCAGGCGGGTGTGGTCGTTCTTGTCCTTCACGCGGCTCAGGAAGCCTGGGATGTTCTGCTTGCCGCCGATCTCGTGCAGCATGTTGATGACGGCCTCGTTGGCGCCGCCGTGGCTCGGCCCCCACAGCGAGGCGATGCCGGCGGCGATGCAGGCGAACGGATTGGCGCCGGACGATCCCGCCAGCCGAACCGTCGAGGTCGAGGCGTTCTGCTCGTGGTCGGCGTGCAGCATCAGGATACGGTCCATCGCCTTCTCGAGCACCGGATTGACCTCGTACTCCTCGGCCGGCACCGAGAACATCATGCGCAGGAAGTTGGCGGCGTAGCTCAGGTCGTTGCGCGGATAGACGAACGGCTGGCCGACCGAATATTTGTAGGCCATGGCGGCGATGGTCGGCATCTTGGCGACCAGACGATAGGACGCCACCATGCGCTGGTGCGGATCGTGGATATCGAGCGAGTCGTGATAGAAGGCCGCCATCGCGCCGACCACGCCGCAGCACACCGCCATCGGATGGGCGTCGCGCCGGAAGCCGCGATAGAATGTGCTGAGCTGCTCGTGCACCATGGTGTGCATGGTGATGTCGCGGACGAACTTCTCCTTCTGGCCCTTGTTGGGCAGCTCGCCCTTCATCAGCAGGTAGCAGACCTCCATGAAGTCGCTCTGCTCGGCGAGCTCGGCGATGTTGTAGCCGCGGTACAACAGGATGCCTTCATCGCCGTCGATGTAGGTGATCTTGGAGCCGCACGAGCCGGTCGAGGTGAAGCCCGGGTCGTAGGTGAACATGCCCGACTCGCCGTACATCTTGCGAACGTCGACCAGACGCGGGCCGATCGAGCCGTGAATGATGGGAAATTCGTAGGATTTGCCGGTCTCGTTGTCGGTCAGCGTTGCGGTCGCCTTGGCCATAGCTCACTCTTTCCGTCGATTTCGCGGGTCCGAGGGCACCCTAACAAGCCCCCAAAAGCCGCGCAATTGCGCCGGCCGGCGGCTATTTCGCGGGGCGCAGGAGGCGCGGCAGGCGGCCGTCGATCAGGGCGAGGCCGAAGCCGATCAGCGCCATTCCGGCAAAGTGCCGCGCCAGGAGCTGTTCGTGCAGGACGAGCGCGCCCAGCACGATCGCCGTGATCGGGATCAGGAAGGTCACCAGCAGGAGAATTGTGGCGCCGGCGGCGGCGAGGATGCGGAAGTAGAGGACATAGCCGAGCGCGGTGGACAAAAGAGCCAATCCGACCAGCGCCAGCCAGACCGTGGCCGATGGCGCCACGGCCAGCGTCCACGGGTGTTCGATCACAAGCATGATCGGCAGAATCAACACGGCGCTGGCGGTGACCTGGCCGGTCGCCGCGTCGACCGGCGGCACGCCCAGGGCGCGAAAGCGGCGGCCATAGATGCCGGCGAAGGCGTACGACAGGGCGGCGGCCAGGCAGGCAAGCTGGCCCCACAGGCTCGAGCCGCCGACCAGGGCATCCGGGCCGACCAACACGACGACACCGGCCAGCCCGGCCAGCAACGCCGCGACCTTGGCGCGGTCGATCTTCTCGTCGTCGGTGAGGACGTGGGCGACGATCAGGGTGAACAGCGGCGTGGTGGCATTGAGGATCGACGCCAATCCCGACGCGATCTCGGTCTGACCCCAGAAGATCAGGCTGAAGGGCAGGACATTGTTCAGCGCGCCCATCGCGAAAAAAGCCGGCCACGGCAAGCCGCGGCGGAACGGGTTCGTACCGGCGACGGCGAGTGCGGTGGCCAGCGCCAAGGCGGCAAGGGTGACGCGAGCGAACACCACGGTGAGCGGACCGAGCTCGCTCAACGCCACCTTGGCGAAAAAGAACGAGCCGCCCCACAGCACGGAAAGCGACAGCAGCCACAGCCAGACGCGCAAAGACATGCGCCGATCGTGGCGGACGGCGCGTGGCCGGGTCTATCCGCCGGCGGCCAGCAATCTCGTCCTGGTTTCGTCGGCGCCCAGGATCGCCAGCACCTCGAAGATGCCGGGCGACGCGGTCGAGCCCGAGAGCGCCACGCGCAATGGCTGCGCCACCTGGCCGAGCTTGACGTTCTCGGCCTCGGCGAAGCGGCGCACGGCGTCCTCGAGCGGCTTGTCCGTCCAGTCGGCGACACCGTCGAGCGAGGCGGCGAGCCGCATCAACAGCGCCTTGCTGTCGGGCGTGAGCTGGGCGCGCGCCTTGTCGTCGGCGATCGCCGGGGCGCCGTGGCCAGCATAGAAGACGAGCTTGTCGGCGAGCTCGACCAGGGTGTGCGAACGCTGCTTCACGCCATTCAGGCCGCGTTCCAAGCGTGTCCGGCCGACCGCGTCGACCTCGCGGCCGAGCTTCTTCTCGAGGCGTGGCAGCACCAGCGGCAGCAGCTCGGCGTCGGGCGCCTCGCGCAGATAGTGGGCGTTGAGGTTGGTGAGCTTCATCGCATCGAAGCGCGACGGCGAGCGGCCGACGCCGGCCAGATCGAACCAATCGATCGCCTGCGCCGTCGAGATGATCTCGTCGTCGCCATGACCCCAACCCAGGCGCAGCAGATAGTTGCGCAAGGCGGCGGGCAGGAAGCCCATGTCGCGATAGGCGTCGACGCCCAGCGCGCCGTGCCGCTTGCTGAGCTTGGCGCCGTCGGTGCCGTGGATCAGCGGGATATGGGCATAGACCGGCTCGGGCCAGCCCATGGCGCGGATGATCTGCAGTTGGCGGAAGGCGTTGTTCAGGTGATCGTCGCCGCGGATGACATGTGTGACGCCCATGTCGCAGTCGTCGACGACCACGGCCAGCATGTAGGTCGGCGTGCCGTCGGCGCGCAGCAGGATCATGTCGTCGAGCACCGCGTTCTCGACCGTCACCGTGCCCTGCACGGCATCCTGGATGACGGTCTGGCCGCCGTGCGGCGCCTTCAGCCGGATGACCGGCGCCACGCCCGGCGGCGCGTCGGCCGGGTTGCGATCGCGCCAGCGGCCGTCGTAGCGGATGGGCACGCCCGCCCGCTTCTGCGCCTCGCGCATCTCATCGAGCTCCTGCGGCGAGGCGTAGCAGTGATAGGCCTTGCCTGCCGCCAGCATCTGATGCGCCACCTCGGCGTGCCGGCCAGCGCGCTGGAATTGGTAGAGCACGTCGCCGCCCCACTGCAGGCCAAGCCACGACAGGCCATCGAGGATGGCGTCGACTGCCGTCTGCGTGGAGCGCGCGCGGTCGGTGTCCTCGATGCGCAGCAGGAACTTGCCGCCGGTGTGCCGGGCATAGAGCCAGTTGAACAGCGCGGTACGGGCGCCGCCAATATGAAGGAAACCGGTGGGCGAGGGGGCGAAGCGGGTGACGACGGTCATGACGAACTGAAGGATCGCGGGTTTCGCCGCATTTCGGCCGGAAAAGCGCGCCGTAGGTAGGCGAGCGTCCTTGCCCTGTCAAACAACGGAGGCGGCGTGGCGGGGGCACGGGCCTGGATCCTCGAGCGGCTCGACGGCGAGCGCGGCCGCTGGATGCTGTGGCTGCCGGTGGCGCTGGGGCTGGGCATCGCGGTGTATTTCGAGCTGCCGAGCGAGCCCGCGCTGTGGCTCGGCCCGGCGGCGGTCGCAGCCGGCGCAGGTCTTGCCGCCTTCGCACCGGCCGGCAGCTTCGCGCGGGCGCTGGCGATCGGTCTGGCGGCGGCCGCGGTCGGCTTCGGCCTCGTCGCCTGGCGCACCGTGAACCTTGCCGCGCCGACGCTCAGCCGACCGCTGTTCAACATCAACGTCGAAGGCCGCATCGCCGACATCCAGCGCCTGCCCGACGGCGTACGCGTGGTGCTGGAGGCGGTGCGGCTGAAAGGCGGTGGCGTGCCGCCGCCCGACCTCACGCCGCTTCGGCTGCGCGTGTCGCTCACCAAGGGCGCGCCCGAACTGCATGTCGGCGATCGCCTGCTGGTGCTGGCCAATCTTTCGCCGCCCGCCGGGCCCGCCGCGCCGGGCGCCTTCGATTTCCAGCGCGTCGCCTGGTACCAGCAATTGGGCGCAGTCGGCTATGCGCTGGCGCCGGCCGTGGTGGTCGAGCGCGGCCGGCCCGCCGGGCTGGTGCGCACCATCGATGCCCTGCGTGCCGACATCACGGCGCGCATCCTGAAGGCGCTGCCCGGGCCGGAAGGCGGCGTGGTGGCGGCTTTGCTGACCGGCGAGCAGACCGCGGTCGACAAGGACATCGCCCAGGCGATGCGCGATTCGGGGCTTGCCCACATCCTGTCGATCTCGGGCCTGCACATCGTGTTCGTGGTCGGCCTGGTGATGGGGCTGGTGCGCTACGGCATTGCGCTGGTGCCGCCGCTTGCCTTGCGCATCGACGCCAAGAAAGTGGCAGCGGTGTTGGCGCTGGCCGCGGCGCTGTTCTACACCGCACTCGCCGGCGCGCCGGTGCCGGCGCAGCGCGCCTGCGCCTTGGCAGGCTTCGCTCTGCTCGCCGTGCTGCTCGATCGCACCGCTCTGTCGCTGCGGCTCGTCGCTTGGTCGGCGGTGATCGTGCTTGCCGTCGCGCCGGAATCGTTGACCGGCGCCTCGTTCCAGATGTCGTTCGCCGCCGTGGTCGCCTTGATCGCCGCATGGGAGGCCGCGGCCGGCTGGCGGCGGCGTCTGCACGAGCGCGCCGACCGCGCACGGCATCGCTGGCTGTGGCGCTTCGGCGCAGCGTTTGCCGCCAGTCTCGCCACCACCCTGATCGCCTCGATCGCGACCGGGCTGTTCGCGGCTTACCACTTCAACCGGCTGTCGCTGCTCGGCGTCGTCGCCAATCTGCTGGGTGTGCCGCTCACCGGCTTCTGGATCATGCCGTGGGGCCTTGCCGCCATGCTGCTGATGCCGTTCGGGCTCGAAGGCGCGGCGCTGGTGCCGATGGGTTGGGGCGTCGAGGGGCTGAACGCGATCGCCAAGCATGTCGGCAACTGGCCCGAAGCCGCGACCCTGGTGCCGTCGCTGCCCGGTACCAGCCTGTGGCTGATCACGCTGGGCGGGCTGTGGCTCTGCCTGTGGCGCCGGCCGTGGCGACTTGCCGGCCTTCCGGTGGTGGTCGCTGGCGCGCTGCTCGGCGCGCCGAAGGCGCCCGATCTGCTGATGAGCGACGATGGCCGCGTGCTCGGCTTGCGCGACGACAAGGGCGTGGTGCATGTCGCCTCGACGCGCAGCGACCGCTTCGTCGCCGACAGTTGGGCGCGGCGCAGCGGCCAGGACGGCGCCAAGCGCTGGACCGTCAACGCCGACGAGGAAGCCGCGGGGCTCGGCTGCCGCAGTGGGCTTTGCCGCTGGCGCAAGGGCCCGTGGCGCGTCGCCTTGGTGAGCGATGAGCGCCGTCTCGAGGAGGCCTGTGCCAATGCCGAGATCGTGCTCGCCACCGTCGATGCGCAAGGCCGCTGCCGCGGCCCGCGCCTGGTCATCGACCGCCGCGATGCCTGGCGTGACGGCGCCCAGGCGCTGTGGCTCGACGAGCAGAGCGTGCGCCGCGAGACCGCCAATGGAAGACGCGGCGACCGGCCCTGGGTGCCGGGCAGCAGCGGCCGTCAGGCGACGCCGATCAAGCCGCCGGGCGCGTAGCTCAGTTGTAGCGGCGGTAGAGGCCGGCGAGCTTGCCCTGGATCTTGACGCGGTCGGGACCGAAGATGCGCGTCTCGTAGGCGGCGTTGGCGGGTTCGAGCGCGATCGACGCGCCTTTGCGCCGCAGCCGCTTCAGGGTCGCTTCGGCATCGTCGATCAACGCCACCACGATCTCGCCGGTCTCGGCGGCGTCCGAGCTTTTGATGATGGCGATGTCGCCGTCGAGGATGCCGGCCTCGACCATCGAATCGCCCTGCACCTCGAGGCAGTAATGTGCGCCCGAACCGAGCAACGCCACCGGCACGTCGACGGTGGTGGAGTTGTCGCGCAGCGCCTCGATCGGCGTGCCGGCGGCGATCCGGCCGTAGAGCGGCAGGCTGAGCGCCTGCGCTTCGTTGGCGACCTGGATGGCGCCGGCCAGCGGCACCTTCTCGCCGCGAATGATCTGCGGCACGAAATTCTCGCGGTTCTCGGCCAGGCTGCCGCGGGCGAGCAGCGGTGTCACATTGGCCGCGGGCAGGGCGGCGGCGTCGGGCAACTTCAGAACCTGCAGGGCGCGCGCACGATGGGGCAGGCGGCGCAGGAAGCCGCGCTCCTCCAGGCCGGTGATCAGCCGGTGGATGCCGGACTTGGATTTCAGTCGCAGCGCTTCTTTCATTTCGTCGAACGACGGCGACACACCGTCGTCGTTGAGGCGCTTGTTGATGAACAACAGCAGTTCGCTTTGTTTGCGGGTTAACACCGTCTTCTCCCCAGACTGCCTAGCAGATTTCGGAACAAATCCTGAAACCTGGCGCGTGTTCTAGTTTAGTTCTTATGGATTGTCAACTTATCCCGTGAACAGCGGGGATTGCTGATCGCCGAGAAACCGTGCACTTGGCCGGTCGTGCCGCTGTCCGCCAAGTCCGTGTTGCTCCGGGGCGCGCCGCTGGCGCGCAAGATCCTGCCGCGATGGGCGCAGCGGTTCCTGTTGCTGCACATGCTGGGCGTTAATCGCCCCTATGCCCGCCTGCGCGCCGTGGCGAGCCGGCTCTGCCTGGAACGCGAGCTGCTGCCGTGGATCGCGCAACGCTACCGGCATGTGCTGTTCGTCGGCACCAGCTCCTACACCTTCCACTACGAGGATCTGTTCCGGCGCGACCAGTACACCACCATCGAGGTCCAGCCGCGCGGCGCGGCCTGGGGGGCGGCCGACCATATCGTGGCGCCGATCGAAGAGATCGGCCGGCACCGGCCCGACGGTTCGTTCGACAGCATCATCCTGAACGGCGTGTTCGGCTTCGGCGTCGACCAGCCCGACCACAAGCGCCGAGTCATCGCCGCCCTGCATCGCGCGCTCGCGCCGGGCGGCCTGCTGCTGGTCGGCTGGAACACCGACCTGCATGACGATCCTGCGCCGTTGCTGTTGCCATACTTCGCTCCCGCCGGCGAGGAGCCCTGCAGCGAACGCCGCGCCTTCGCACCCGACGAGACTCACGTCTACGATTTCTACACCCGGCGCCCCGATCAATAGCCGCCCGGCAGCTTGGCGAGATCGATCACCTGCACCAGCTCGCCTGCCTGGCGCGCCGGATCGTGCGGCGGCCGCACCAGCAAGCCCGACGACCAGGCGAGCACCGACAGCATGGAACTGTCCTGCACGGCGTGCGGCTCGACGGTCAGGCCTTGGACGGTGTGCGAAAGCTTGGCGCGCACATAGTCCTCGCGCGTGTCGTTGGCCTTGAGGTCGGCGGCGAGCCGCGCCGGCTCGGTCGCCACGAGGTCGCCCGACTGACCGAGCAGGCGATCCAGCGCCGGCTTCACGAACAAGAGCGCACACACCATGGTCGATACCGGATTGCCCGGCAGGCCGAGCACGCGCGCGCGCTCCTTGGCGGCGAACATCAAGGGCTTCCCGGGACGCATGGCGATGCGCCAGAAATCCATGGTGAAGCCTTGCGCCTTCAGCGCGTCCTGGACGAGGTCATGGTCGCCGACCGAGGCGCCGCCCAATGTGACGAGAAGATCGTGCTGCGCGCCGGCGGCGATGCGGCGTTGGATCAGGGCCGCGTCGTCGCGTGCAATGTCGAACAATGTCGGCTCGCCGCCCCAGCCGCGCACCAGTGCCGCAACGGCAATGCCCGACGACGAGACGATCTGGTTGCGGCCGACCGGCTCGCCCGGCATCACCAGCTCGTCGCCGGTCGACAGGATGGCGACGCGCGGCTTTCGATGCACGGCAAGCCACGGCAGGTTCATGGCGGCGGCAAGCGCCACGTCGCGCGTCGTCAGGATACGGCCAGCGGCGAGCGGCCGATCGCCGGCGCCGAAATCCAAGCCGGCCTTGCGGATGTGCCGGCCGATGCGCGGCGCCTCGAGGATGATGATGCGCTCGCCCTCGGCCTTGGTGTCCTCCTGGATCACGATCGAATCGGCGCCGATCGGCAGCGGCCCGCCGGTGAAGATGCGCACCGTCTCGCCGGCCTTCAGCGGATGGTCGTACGAGCCGCCGGCCGGCGCCTGGCCGACCAGCTTCAGGGTGGCAGGTGCCACCGGCACGTCGGCCGCGCGCACGGCATAGCCGTCCATCGCCGACAGGTCGGACGGCGGTTGAGTCAGGCGGGCTGCCGGCGCTTGCGCCAGCACGCGGCCGGCCGCCTCGGCGACCGACACCATCTCGGCCGGCAGCGGCTCGAAGGCCGCGACCACGCGGCCATGGGCGTCGCGGACGGAGAGCATCGCCTTCATGATGCGAAGCGCGGGCGAGACGCCCGCGGTCCGGAAGACCACGTCCCCGACTTGCCGCCCGACTTGTGGACCAGGCGGACCTCGGTGATCGTCATGCCGCGATCGACCGCCTTGCACATGTCGTAGACGGTGAGGGCGGCGACCGAGGCCGCGGTCAGCGCCTCCATCTCGACACCGGTGCGGCCTTTCAGCTTGCAGGTCGCCTCGATGTCGACGGCGCGGCGACGCGCGTCGAGCGACAGTTTCACGTCGACCGAACTCAACGCCAGCGGATGGCAAAGCGGGATCAGCTCGGGCGTCTTCTTGGCCGCCATGATGCCGGCAAGCTGCGCCACCGCCAGCACGTCGCCCTTGGCCGCCGTCTTGGCCGCGATCAGCTTCAAGGTCGCGGCCTGCATGATCACGCTCGCCCGCGCCACGGCGACACGCTCGGTCTCGCCCTTGGCGCCGACATCGACCATGCGGGCATTGCCGCCGTCGTCGAAGTGCGTGAGCTTGTTCTTCGCCGTCATGCCGCCGCCTTGCGCTCGAGAATGGCGCGCACCGCCTGCTCGACATCGGGCTGGCGCATGAAACTCTCGCCGATCAGGAAGGCCGACGCGCCGACCCGGGCCATGCGTAAAAGATCGGCCGGCGAGCCGAGCCCGCTTTCGGCCACCAGCACGCGGTCCTTGGGCACCCGAGGCGCCAGCTGCTCGGTGGTGGCGAGATCGACGGCGAGGGTTTTTAGGTTACGGTTGTTGATGCCGACCAGGTCGCCATCGATCGCGAGTGCGCGGTCGAGCTCGGGCGCGTCGTGGACCTCGACCAGCACGTCCATGCCCCAGCGATGCGCGAGCTTGGCCAGCTCGGCCGCCAGCGCATCGTCGAGGCAGGCCATGATCAAGAGCACGCAGTCGGCGCCGAGCGCCCGCGCCTCGACGATCTGGTAGGGATCGATCATGAAATCCTTGCGCAGCACCGGCAGCCGCGTGGCGGCGCGCGCCTGCACCAGGAACTCGTCCTTGCCCTGGAAGTAGGGCTCGTCGGTCAGCACCGAGAGACAGGTGGCGCCGCCCTTCTCGTAGGCGCGGGCCAGCGTCGGCGGATCGAAGTCGGCGCGGATCAGGCCCTTGCTTGGCGAGGCCTTCTTGATCTCGGCGATCAGCCCATAGCGGCCGGCGGCGATGGCGCTCTTCAGCGCCCGGGCAAAGCCGCGCGGGGTGTCGGCCGCCTTGGCCACGGCCTCGACGGTACTGAGCGGCCGGCGCGCCTTGCATGCATCGACGTGGCGGCGCGTGTCGTTGGTGATCTCGAGCAGCGTGTCGCTCATGCGCAAATCCGTTGCAGGGTGGCGAGCGCCTGCCGCGCTTGGCCGGAATCGATCGACTGCACGGCAAGGCCGGCACCTTCCGTCAGATCCTTCGCTTTGCCGGCGACCATCAGCGCCGCCGCGCTGTTCAGCACGACGATGTCGCGGAAGGCGCTCTTCTCGCCGGCCAGCACCATGCGGATGGCGTCGGCGTTGTGCGCGGCATCGCCGCCCTTCAATTCGGCGAGCGTCGCGCGCCGCACGCCCGCGTCCTCGGGCGCGATCTCGATCTCGTCGACGCGGCCGCCCGCGAGCGAAGCGGCCCAGCTCTTGGTCGTGGTGGTGAGCTCGTCCATGCCGTCCTGGCCGTGCACGACCAGGGCGCGCTCGAGGCCGAGCTGGCCGAGCGCCTGGGCGACCGGTTTCAGCCAGCGCCGGTCAAACACGCCAACCAGTTGGCGTTTGACCAGGGCGGGATTGGACATCGGGCCGAGCAGGTTGAAGATGGTGCGCGAAGGGGCGAGCTCGACGCGCGGGCCCGCGACGTTGCGCATCGCGCCGTGATGGCGCGGCGCCATCAGGAAGCAGACCTTGGCTTCCGCCAGCGCGTGCTCGAGCCTGTCGATCGGCAGGTCGAGGCCGATGCCGAGCGCGGCCAGCACGTCGGCCGAGCCCGATTTCGAGGTGAAGGCGCGGTTGCCGTGCTTGGCCACCGGCACGCCGGCGCCGGCA
>VGCQ01000062.1 GCA_016870055.1 Alphaproteobacteria bacterium
CAAGCTGCTCTAGGATGGCGAGCCATCGGAGGAGGAGAGACAATGGGCAGCATGATCGACTTCAAGCGTCCCGACGGATCGGCCTGCAAGGGCTATCTGGCCGAGGCGGGCAGGGGCAAACCCGGCATCGTCGTGATCCAGGAGTGGTGGGGGCTGAACGACCAGATCAAAGGCGTCGCCGATCGGTTTGCCGCCGCGGGCTACAACGCGCTCGCACCCGACCTCTACAAAGGCCGGGTGACGCAAAGCCCCGATGAGGCCAATCACATGATGAGTGGCCTCGATTTTGTCGGCGCCTCGGACCAGGACATTGCCGGCGCGGTCAAGCATCTCGCCGCCATCAGCCGCAAGGTCGGCGTCATGGGCTACTGCATGGGCGGCGCCCTCACCATCGCCGCCGCGGCGCGCGTGTCGGGTATTGCTTGCGGTGTGCCGTTCTATGGCGTGCCGCCGGCGCAGCTCGCCGATCCGGGCAAGATCAAGATTCCCGTACAAGGTCATTTCGCCAACAAAGACGACTGGTGCACGCCCGAGGTCGTGAACGAGTTCGAGAAGAAGATGGCGGCAGGGGGCAACAAGCCTGACGTCCATCGCTACGACGCCCAGCACGCCTTTGCCAACGAGAAGAGCCCGGCGTACCACGCCCCGTCGGCCAAGGACTCCTGGGAACGCATGATGACGTTCCTGGGCAAACACCTCTGAGCATCCGACCGGCGGCGGGGCTTGTCATCGTCGGGTTGGGCGCGTCGGTCGCCCCGCTCGACATCGCCGTCAATGTCGCTCTGCCGGCCATCACCGCGCATTTCGAGCTGGCGCTGGGCGACGTGCAATGGCTCGTCATCTGCTACGTGCTGGTCTACGGCTCGTTGATGCTGGCCTGCGGCAAGCTCGGCGACCTGTTCGGTCATCGCCTGATCTTTCGCTTCGGCCTTGCGCTCTCGGCCGTCGCCTGTGCGGCTTGCGCCGCGGCGCCGGACTGGCCGCTGTTTTTGCTGGCGCGCGCCGCACAGGGCGTCGGCACGGCATTGGCGCTGTCTTGCACGCCGGCCCTCGCCACCTCGCTCTTTCCCGAAAGCGCGCGCACCAAGGCGCTGGCGGGTTTCGGCATGGCGATGTCGCTCGCCGCCGCCGTCGGGCCAGCGCTGGGCGGACTGCTGGTCGAACTGTGGGGGTGGCCGGCCGTCTATTGGATACGCGTGCCCATCGCCCTGGCAGCGTTGGCGCTGTCGGGCCTGCTGCCGTCCCCCAAGCCGGACAGCCGGCCGTTCGATGCGCTTGGTGCAGTCTTGCTCGCCGCCTGCATGAGCAGTCTTCTGTTGTCGTTGGTGCTCTCGCAGCGACCCCAGGTACCGGCGACATTGCCGGCCGGCCTGCTCGCGATGTCGTTGCTGGTGCTGTGGGCCTATCTCCGTCGCGCGCGGCGGGTTGCCGAGCCCATCATCCGGCCGGCCTTGTTCGCCGATGCCGCCTTTGCCGTGCCCAATGTCATGAACGTGCTGGCAAGCCTCGCGGGCTTCTCCATCCTCTTGCTCACGCCGTACTACCTCGTGAACGTGCTCGGCCTGTCGGCGCTGGCCGGCGGGCTGATGCTGGCGCTGGCCTTCGCGGGCAGCTTGGCGGGCGCACCGCTCTCGGCCTGGCTGGTGGCGCGGATCGGCCAGCGGCCCACGGCATTCGCCGGCGTGGCCCTGGTCGGGCTGGGTCTGCTGCCTCTCGCACTGGCTGACGCGGCGACGCCGATCGCGCTGCTGGCGGTTTTTTTGGTCGTGGAAGGCATCGGCCAGGGACTGCTCACGGTCGCCTATACCGACATCGTGACGGCGACCCTGTCGGTACGCGACCGCGGCGTGGCCGGCAGCCTCGCTCTGCTCACCCGCACGTTGGGTATCGTCAGCGGCGCCTCGGTACTGAGCGCGCTCCACGCCCAGGCGGCCGCCGGTGGCTTCCTCGCCGGCTACCGCTTTGCCTTCCTCGTCGCTGCCGGCGGCCTGCTTGCCGCGCTGGCCGTTTCCTGCCTGTGGCGGCGCGCTTGGTTCCCGCGCTGACATCTATTGGAGCTTGATATTGCCCTTCTGGATGATGTTGCCGAACATCGCCGTCTCGGCGCCGATGCGGCTGCGGAAGTCGGGAGGGTTCAGGTAGGTGACATAACAGCCGCCGAGATGCAGCTTCTCGATGATATCGGGTGAGCGCAGTGCCTCGGCGATCGCGTTGTCGAGCTTGGCGACCACGGAGGGAGACGTGCCGGCGGGTGCCAATATGCCGAACCACGAATCACCCTCTTCCTTGCGGTAACCAGCCTCGCGCAGGGTCGGGACGTCGGGGAAATCGGGATGGCGGACATCCGACAGCATCGCGAGACCGATCAGCTTGCCCGCCTTCACATGCGGCAGGCAGGTCTGGTCGAACTGCGCCTGTACCTCGCCGGCCAGCAGGGCATTGGTGGCCGGCGCGCTGCCGCGATAGGGCACGTGGGTCAGATTGATGCCAGCCTCCAGTTGCAGCATCTCGCCGAACAGGTGGGTGATGGTGGCGAGGCCCGACGAACCGAAGTTCAACTTGCCCGGATTGGCCTTGGCGTAGGCCACGAACTCAGCGACGGTGCGGGCCGGCACCGAGGGATGGATGGCGAAAATGCCCCACGAGGTGCACATGCGCGACACCGGCACGAAATCCTTCTCAGGATCGAAGGGGATCGGCTGCAGATGGCGCGTGATGCACACCATCGCCGTGGTCGTGGTCAGGAACGTGTGACTGTCGACCGGCTGGTTCTTGACGAACTCTGCGCCGATCATGCCCGAGGCGCCGGCCTTGTTGTCGAACACGACGGGCTGGCCGAGCCGCTGGGCGACGCGGTCGATGACGATACGGGTCGACACATCGGAGGGACCGCCAGGCGGATAAGGGATGACCATGCGCAAAGGCTTGGTCGGCCATTCCTGGGCTGCGGCAGGCACGGCAATGGCGGCAAGCGCTGAGGCAGCGAAGGCGCGGCGACGCATCGAGTCTTCTCCTGGTCTCTTCGTGGAGCGAGCATTCCATGCCAGCATGCTCCCCACCAGCCCCGTGTTAAGGTGCCGGCGCCCATTGTCCTTCCAGAGAGTCGCCTGTCGTGACCATCGTCGTCTACTCGGCCCGCCGCATCCTCACCATGAATCCCAATCGTCCTTCCGTCACCCATGTGGCGGTGCGCGACGGCCGTATCCTGGGCGCAGGCTCGCTCGACGAACTACGCGGCTGGGGCAAGGTCGAGGTCGATGACCGATTTGCCGACAAGGTGATCCTGCCGGGCTTCGTCGAAGGTCATAGTCATGCCTATGAGGGTGGCGTCTGGAAATTCCCCTATGTCGGCTACTTCGACCGCATCAGCCCCGATGGCACACGCCACAAAGGACTGAAGAGCATCGACGAGGTCGTGGCGCGGCTGCAGGCCTTCGAGAAGACGCTAGCGCCGGGAGCCTCGCTGCTGGCTTGGGGTTTCGATCCGATCTATTTCGGCGGCCGACGCATGGACTTGACTGACGCCGACAAGATCTCGACGACGCGTCCGGTCGTGGTGGTCCATTCCAATTTCCACGTCGCCAACGCCAACAGCACCGTGCTGGCCAAGGCGGGCATCACGCGCAGCACCAACGTCCATGGCATCGTCAAGGATGCCATGGGCGAGCCGACCGGCGAGTTGCAGGAGATGACGGCCAAGTACATGGCCTATCGCGCCGCCGGTGTGGAGGTCGCGGCCGTGCTGTCCGACGAGCAGGCGGTCTGGCGCTTCGCCCGCGTGGCGCAGCTTGCCGGCGTCACCACGGCGACCGACCTGCACAACGAGCTGCCCGAGAGCACGGTCGACGGCTATCTGCGCGCCAGCGCATCGGACGATTTCCCCATCCGGCTGCTGCCGGCCTTTGCCGCCGGCTCGGTGTCGCCCGAGCAGGGCATCCCGCGGCTTCAGGGCTTGATGAAGAAGAACAACGACCGGCTGCGCTTTCAGCTCGTCAAGATCGTCACCGACGGCTCGATCCAGGGCCTGTCGGCGCGTATGCGCTGGCCGGGCTACTACGACGGCACGCCCAATGGCGTGTGGAATGTCGGGCCCGACGACATCGACCGCCTCCTGCTCGCCTGGCATCGCGCCGGCTTCCAGGTCCATGTCCACACCAACGGCGATGAGGCCTCCGAGGTCGCCATCGAGGCGGTCGAGCGGGCGCTGATGACGGCTCCGCGCTGGGACCATCGACACACCCTTCAGCACGCCCAGATGGCCGACGCCGGCCAGTTCCGTCGCATGAAGGCACTCGGCATGTGCGTCAACCTGTTTGCCAATCACCTGTTCTATTGGGGTGACATCCACTACGCCAGGACGTTGGGACCGGAGCGCGCCGAGCGCATGGACGCCTGCGCTACGGCGCTGACGACTGGTGTACCCTTCGCCATCCATTGCGACGCACCGGTCACGCCGATCGGCCCGTTGTTCACGGCCTGGTGCGCGGTCAATCGTCTGACCGCCTCGGGCCGCACCCTGGGCGAGACCGAGAAGATTCCGGTCGCCGATGCCCTGCGCGCCATCACGCTGGGGGCGGCCTACACGCTCAAGCTCGACGAGGAACTGGGCAGCATCGATGTCGGCAAGCGGGCCGATTTCGCCGTCCTCGACGACGATCCGCTCGCCGTGCCACCCGGGAAACTCAAAGATGTCGGCGTTTGGGGCACCGTGCTGGGTGGCAAGGTCTTCGAGGCGCCGAAATGATCCATGCGGAGCGTGAACCTGCAGGCCCGCTCATGGTCATGATGCGGATCTGTAGGTCTGCGCTCCGATGATTCCTTTCACCGTCATCGGCGGCTTCTTGGGTGCCGGCAAGACGACGCTGCTCAATCGACTGCTGCGCGGCGCGACGGGCCGGCGTTTTGCCGTGATGGTGAACGATTTCGGCGCGCTCGACATCGACGGCCGACTGGTCGTCGAGCATGGCGGCGACACGATTGCGCTCGCCAACGGTTGCCTCTGCTGCACGATCGGCGATTCGCTGGTGACGACCTTGCTCGCACTGCTGGAGCGACCCGATCGGTTCGACCATATCGTGGTCGAGGCATCGGGCGTCGCCGATCCCGGTCGCATCGCCGATCTCGCCGTCCTCGAACCGCGGCTGCGGCGCGACGGTGTGGTGGTGATGGTCGATGCCGGCGAGGTCCGCCAGCGCGCCGCCGACCGGCGGGTCGGCGACACGATTGGGCGCCAGCTCGCCGCGGCCGACCTGCTGGTGCTGAACAAGATCGACTTGGCCGAGGATCTTCCAGGCCTGCGCCGACTCTTGGCCGGCCACTCGGCGGCGCCGATTCTCGAGGCCAGCCATGCCGACGTGCCACTCGACCTGTTGCTTGGGCTGGATCGTCGTGGCCAAGCCGCGCCGACCGAAACGGCCGACGCATTCACGAGCTGGTCCTACGAGTGGGTCGAGCCGGTCGAGCGCGAGACGGTGATGACGATGCTGCGCGGGCCGGGCCGGTTGCGCGCCAAGGGCATCATGCGCTTTGCCGATGCGCCGGAGCGGCGGTCGGTGATCCATCAGGTCGGCCGCCGGCTCGACGTCAGCGATGACGGCGCGTGGCGGGACGGCGAGACATCGCGGTTGGTGCTGTTGGGGGTCAAGCCCGTGCTAGGCTCGCTGCAAAGGGAGTGACGACATGGCGGGCAGGTTGAAGGACAAGGTGGCGATCGTGGTCGGCGCGGGCTCGAGCGGCCCCGGCTGGGGCAATGGCAAGTGCACCGCCGTCACTTTCGCGCGTCAAGGCGCCAGGGTGATGTGTGTCGACCGCAAGCGCGGCGCAGCCGAGGAGACAGCCGGCTTGATCGCCAAGGAAGGCGGCGAGGCGATCGTGTTCGAGGCCGATTCCTCGCGCAACGCCGACGTCAAGGCGATGGTCGATGCCTGCCTCGCCAAATGGGGGCGGATCGACATCCTCGACAACAACGTCGGCATCGGGTCGACCGGCGGCCCCGTCGAGCTCGGCGAAGACGAGTGGGATCAAGTATTCGACGTCAACGTCAAGAGCTTCTTCCTCACCGCCAAGCACGTCCTGCCGACCATGGAGAAGCAGGGTAAGGGAAGTATCGTGAACGTGAGCTCGATCGCGTCGATCCGTTCACCCAAGGGCGTGTCCTATGTCGCCTACAATGCGAGCAAGGGGGCCGTGAATGCGCTCACGCTCGCCATCGCCTCGCAGTACGCCGACAGGGGCATCCGCTGCAATGCCATCCTGCCCGGCTTGATGCACACGCCGATGATCGACTTCCTGGCCGAGCAGTATGCCAAAGGCGAGAAGGACCACAATCAGGCCTATGACAAGATGATCGAGATCCGCAATCGCGCCTCGCCGACCGGCAAGATGGGCAGCGGCTGGGACACCGCCCACGCCGCCTTGTTCCTGGCGTCGGACGAAGCGGCTTACGTCAACGGCCACCTGCTGGTGGTCGATGGCGGCATCACCGTCCGCGCGTGAGCACGAAGCGCGAGATGAAGGGCCCGGTCAGCACGATCAGGAATAAACGAAAGAGGTGGTGGGTCGCCACCATCGCCACCTCGACGCCCAGCGCCAGGCCGATCAGGCTCATCTCGGCGAAGCCGCCCGGCGCGTAGCTCAGCACAGTGGCGTCGAGGTTGAGGCCGGTCAGCATCACGGTGATCTCGGCGAAGGCGACGGCGCAGCCGATCAGGAGTGCCGCCGCGCCGATCGACGTCGCGATCTCGCGATGGAGCTGGTGCAGTGCGGCGCCGACGAAGCGGCAGCCGATGCCGGCGCCGACCACGATCTGCGCCGCGGCCACCAGTTCGCCGGGCGGCTTGGAATCGGTGAAGCCAGCCAGGTGGGCGATGGCGCTCATCAGCATCGGCCCCATCATGAAGGCGGCCGGCAGGCGCAGCAGGCGGCCGACCACGGCGCCGATCACGCCGCACGCGACCAGCACTGCGTAGTCGCGCCAGTCGTTGGTGGCAGGGCCGCTGACCATGCCGAGCACGCTGGTCTGCGCGCCGTTCACCAGCCGGTACCAGACCGGGATGGTCAACACGACCGTCAGGATGCGCAGCGCATGGGCGAGCGCGATGGCGCGCTCCTGGCCGCCCATGGCGCCGCCCATCATGGTCATGTCGTTCAGCCCGCCCGGCATGGCGGCGAAGTAGCAGGTGACCTTGTCCCATTGGGTGAAACGCCGGAACCAGAAGTAACCCAGAGTCGCGCCGGTCATGGTCATGCCGCTCAGCACGCATAGGCTGACTGCCCATTTGCCGAGCTGCTGGACCAACTCCGGTGTGAAGCCCGAGCCCAGCAGTACGCCCATGATGATGATCATGCCCTGGCGCAACCGCACGCGCATACCGATGCGCAGGCCGCAGAAGGCGGCTACTGTCGAGAAGACGCAGGCTCCCAGCATCCAGGCCAGCGGCATGCGCAGCCAGTCGAAGACGAAGCCGCCCACCGTGCCGATCGTCAGCACCAGGGCGAGCGGCCGCCAGCCCTCATGGCCGATGATGTACTTTCTCTCCGGTCTGAACGGGAGCGCCTTGTCGGACTCGCTCAAGGATCGAATTGCTCCTTGAGGATGCGCTCCTCGAGATCGTGCTCGGGGTCGAACAGCAGGGTGAGCCCGATGTCGGTCGCCTCGGTGACGGTGACCCTGACGACGTTGGCGATCTCGACCGAATCGGCGGCCGCCGCGACCGGCCGCTTGCGCGGATCGAGCACCGTGAACTCGACCTTGGCATGACGCGGCAGCAGCGCGCCGCGCCAGCGGCGGGGGCGAAAGGCGTTGATCGGCGTCAGCGCCAGCAGGCCCGCGCCCAGCGGCAGGATGGGACCGTGAGCCGAGAGGTTGTAGGCGGTCGAGCCGGCCGGTGTCGCCACCAGCGCGCCGTCACAATAGAGGTCGGGCAGGCGCTTGCGGCCGTCGATCGACACTGCGATGCGTGCCGTCTGGCGGCTGGAGCGTAGCAACGATACCTCGTTGATGGCGATGGCCTCGACGCTGCGGCCATGAGTATTGACCGCGACCATGCGCAGCGGCGTCAAGCTGAACTGTCGGGCTCGATTGAGGCGCTGCAGCAGCCTGGCCTCCTTGTAGGTATTCATCAGGAAGCCGATCGTGCCGAGATTCATGCCGTAGATCGGCGTACCGCGACGGATGTTGCGGTGAAGCGTCTGCAGCATCAGCCCATCGCCGCCCAATGCCACGATGATATCGGCCTGGGCCGGTGCCACCGAGCCGTAAAGCTTCTCAAGTCGCTTGCGGGCGCTCCGGGCGGCAGGAGTGGCCGCCGCTACGAATGCCAGGCGAGGAGCAGAACGGGAGGGAGAGACCATCGGGAGGTTCGTACTATCGTCTCGGTACCGCCGCCAAGCGTGGCGCTCGGCAGATCGCGCAATACAGCAGGTCGGATATGCTATTGCACGAGGAAGGCAAATAGTTGAAATGAAACCAATCCGACCGTGCCTGGGGAAAGCGCGCGATCGGCGGGGGAAGGATGCGAATAGCGAACGCTGTCGTAGCCGCGCTCGTAGCGGCGCTCGTACTCGTGTTCGGCGTGGACGCTGCGGAGGCACAGTCCGACATGACCTTCCGCTTTCAATCGGAATACAAGTACAAAGCGCAAGTGAAGTTCTTTTCGCAGGATCGCAAGGGCTACGAATGGCCGGGCGGCGGCAAGGCCTACAATCTCGACGATTCCGACGTGCACGCCATCAAGCTGCGTTGCTTGGGTGGCGAGAAGATCTGCTATGGCGGCTGGGTCACCGGCAACGCCAAGCTCTATTGGGGCGTCGGCGCCGACGGTCAACAGCGCTGCAGCAGTTGTTGTTACACGTGCAATGGCGGGCAGACGCCCGTCATACACTTGAAATGACATCGTGCGCGTTACGGTAGGTGTAGGCATGAAGTTGCCGGGCGCGACGATGCTTGCGGTGTTGCTCCCGTTCTCGGTTGCGGCCCAGGGCGTCGAAACTGTGAAGATCGGACAGCAGGTCAAGCGCGCGTTCGGCATTGTCACGGGCATGAACGCCGGCGATACGGCCTGCTATCTCAAGCTCAAGGACAATCGAGGCGCGACGTTCGAGGAAATGGCCGGCTTCGACTTCTGCGAACAGCGTAGCCTCGTCGGCAAACGCGTCGCTCTAAGCTACATCCTGCAGAGCGTGATGTCGCCCGAGTGCCAAGGCGATCCAGCCTGCAAGAAGACGGTGAGCGTCGTTCTGGTCAGTGCCGCGCGGCCGATGGCTGCGTCGCCTCCAACGGCAGCGTCGCCTCCTGCGGCTGCCGCTACCAGGCCGACAGCTTCGTTCTGTAACAGTAACGAGGCGATTGTGTTTTCGTGCCGAACGAGCAGTCGGCTGATCTCGGTGTGCGCCTCCAAGGGAGCCACGGCCACGAGTGGCCATCTTCAGTACCGTCACGGCAAGCTCGATTCGGGAGAGCCGGCCGAGATCATCCAGCCCACGGCGCTGGTCCCGCCACCCAAGGCCGCCACGGGCGGCTCGTTTCCGTTGGCGGGCGGCGGGGGCGCCTGGCTGCGCTTCACGATCGGTCAGTTGAACTCCACGGTCTATACGGCGATCGGCAGACTCGGTCCCAAGGGCGAAGTCGCGGAAAGAGCCGGCATGGTCGCCGAGCACCAAGGCAAGCAGATCGCGTCGCTGAAGTGCGTCGGCAAGCCGGTGAGCGAGCTCGGCCCCGATTGGTTCGACCGGGTCGGGATCAAGACCAACGGGCAGGACTTCGACCTTCCCGACTGACCGGGCGTGAAGCGGTAGCCATCCGCCGATTCGCTACGATATGATTCGCCAAGACCAAGTACTGCAGGGAGAGCGCGATGGAACTGGTGCCGCTGGGACCGGGATTCGGCGTCGAGGTCAAGGGCGTCGGCATGCTCGATGTCGCAAGCGACGCCGACGCCTACAAGGCCGTGCGCGCAGCGTTCGAGGAGCATTCCCTTCTGGTGTTCCGCGACCAGCCGGTCGCCGACGATGTCCAGGTCGCCTTCAGCCGCGCTTTCGGACCGCTCGAACTCACCAAGCTGGCTTCACTGGGTGCCGGCAGCTTCTATTCACGGCTGACCAATATCGGCGAGAAAGGCGAGATCGTGCCGCCCGACCATCGCCAGGTGCTGGTGGCCCAGGCCAATGCCCTGTGGCACACCGATTCCTCCTTCAAGAAGACGCCGGCTCTGGCCTCGGTGCTGACGGCGCGCGTCCTGCCGGGCGCGGATGGGGATACCGAGTTCACCTCGACACGCCTCGCCTGGGACCGCTTGCCCGCTGACTTGCGGGCCAAGCTGAAGGACGCGGTGGCCACCCATTCCTATGCCAACAGTCGAGACCAGATTCATCCCGATCTCGCCAACGCCGAGGAACGAAAAGCGCTGCCGCCGGTGCGCTGGCGGCTGAACTGGCGCAACCCCGTCAACGACCGGCGCGCGCTCTACGTGGCTAGTCATGCCTACGCCATCGACGGCATGGATGACCGCGCGGCGCGTCAGCTTCTGGCGGAGTTGCTCGACGAGGCGACGCGACGCGAATTCGTCTATGTCCACAAATGGCGGCAGGGCGACGCCGTGATGTGGGACAACCGCGCCATGCTCCATCGCGGTCGGCCGTGGGACTACCGCAAGGAGCGGTCGATGATCCGCACCACCATTTCGGCGACCGCTGCCGATGGACTGGGTGAAGTCAGCCCGCCGGCATTTCACTAGCGACTCTTGCCTCGAGCCGACCGCACGATGCGAGCAAATTGCTCTAGAAATGCAAGTTTTCGGAGCATCACGTCGCTACCTTACGGTTGAAGGATACTCTAGCATAGCAGCCGTTCGACAGGCGGTATGGCATCGGTTCGGCCTATCGTCTTGAAGTGGGGTGGACGATCAAACGGCGCGTTGGCGAATGAAGGCTGATAAGAAAGGCACGTCGAGACTTGGCGACGATGACGAGCTGTTCAACGTCGCCGTGCCGCACGGCGTCGTGCTGGACGGTGACGCGGCATCATCGCTGACGGTATCGGCGGACGATGTGGTGTCCGCTGCCATCAGCCAAGCCACACTCGAGGTGCCGGCGTTTGATGCCGAGGTCGATCTGACAGCCCAAGCGGATACGACCCTCATTCGCCTCGACCAGTTCCGAGCGGATCTCCGATTCGCCGGAATCGATGGCCGCGGCGTTTCGGTTGCGGTGCTCGATACCGGCATCGACCTTGACCACAGCTTCTTCGGCAACCGTATCGTTCATGCCCACGACTTCTCGGGCTTCAACGATTCGAACGCCTCGGATACCCACGGTCACGGTTCGAACGTCGCGAGTATTGTCGGATCGAGCAACGGCACCTACACCGGCATGGCGCCGGGCGTGAACATCATTGCGCTCAAGGTTTTCCCCGATGGCAGCAACCCTCGTGCGTCCAGTTCGGACGTGGCGGAGGCGCTGAACTGGGTGGTCGCCAATCGAGCGGCCTACAACATCGTCGCCGTAAACATGTCGCTCGGTCAGGGTGACAACGTCAATGTGCCGACGTCGTCGGTCTATGCCAGCCAGATCGCGACGCTCGCGGCGAACAACACGGCCGTCGTGGTTGCGTCCGGCAACTCGTACTATTCCTACCAGACGCAGGGCGTGTCGTCGCCATCGGCCGATCCCAATGCTTGGTCGGTTGGTGCGGTCTGGGATCGCAGTGCCGGCGGCTGGAGTTGGTCGAGCGGGGCGATCGACTTTAGTAGCGGTCCCGACCAGATCGTCTCGTTCTCGCAGCGCAGCGGCTCCATGACGACGATCTTGGCGCCCGGCGGCCAGATCACGGGGGCGAACCAGTTCGGCGGCACCAACACGATGTCGGGCACCAGTCAGGCGGCGCCGCACATTGCCGGGTTGGTGGCCGATATGCAGCAACTGTCGCTGCAGGTCAGTGGCAAGCTCCTGCCTTTCGCGCAGCTGAAGCAGACCATGATCGCGAGCGCGGTGTCGATCTTCGATGGCGACAACGAGAACGACAATGTCGTCAATACCTTCACGACCTACAAGCGTGTCGACGCTTTGGGTTGGGGCGTGCAGATCCTCGATCTCCTGTTCGCGGGCACTTCGGGCAACGACACGCTCAACGGCACGGCAGCCGCTGATGTCATTCGCGGCAACGCCGGCAACGACATGCTGCGGGGCGGCGACGGCGGCGATACGCTGTCTGGGGACCTTGGCATCGATCAGCTGTTCGGTGATGCCGGGTCCGATTGGCTGGTTGGCGGCGCCGGCGCCGATATGCTGACCGGCGGCGCTGGAAACGACTTCTTCATCTTTGGATCGGGCAGCGGGGCCGACACCGTCGCCGACTTTGCACGAAGTGACGGCGACAAGATCGATCTGACCGCGCTGACTGGCCTTCCCGCCCTCGGCGATGTTTTGGCCCGTTCGACACAGGCGGGCGGCGGCACTCTCATCGACTTCGGCGGAGGTGACAGTCTGTTGCTGTCGAATGTCCTTCGTTCGTCGCTTGTCGCGAGCGACTTCTTGCTTGCGGTCCCGATCGAGTCGGCAGGTGCGACCCGCCTAGTCCGTGTCGAGAACAGCTATACCATGCACACCGGGGCGACAAGCGCACCGCTTCGCTATGCAGGTGGCACATTCCAGAACGGCCAGTTGGGTAGTTGGACGCCAATTGCCGCGGAGACGTCCGGGAGTGGCTACCAGGTCTTCTTCAAGAACGGTAGCGCCGATCAGTACTGGCTATGGACGCTGGACGGTGGTGGTAACATGCTGTCGGGCGGCGCTGTCCTGGCGGGCAGTAGCGCGGCATTGCAGGCGCTTGAAACCACCTTCAGCCAGGATCTCAACGGCGACGGCACGATCGGCCTTGTGGCGACGCCGATCGAATCGTTCGGCGTGACCAAGCTGATGCAGGTTGGCGACACCTACGCGATGTTCCCGGTTGCCGGTTCGTCGGGTCCGACGCTGCAGTATAGTGGTGCGCCGGTCACCGCCGGCCTGTTCGGGTCCTGGGCGCCGATCGCCGCGGAGGCGGCCGGCAGCGGCTATCACGTGGCATTCAAGTCGGGCAACCAGTTCTCGATCTGGACGACGGACGCCAACGGCAATTGGACATCGAATGACTACGGCCTGATGACGGGCGGCAGCGCGACACTGCAGTCGTTGGAGGCGGGCTTCGGACAGGACCTCAACGGCGACGGCACGACCGGCCTTATGGCGACGACGATCGAATCGTTCGGCGTGACCAAGCTGATGCAGGTGGGGAACACCTACGCGATGTTCCCGGTTGCCGGTTCGTCGGGTCCGACGCTGCAGTATAGTGGTGCGCCGGTCACCGCCGGCCTGTTCGGGTCCTGGGCGCCGATCGCCGCGGAGGCGGCCGGCAGCGGCTATCACGTGGCATTCAAGTCGGGCAACCAGTTCTCGATCTGGACGACGGACGCCAACGGCAATTGGGCGTCGAATGACTACGGCCTGATGGCGGGCGGCAGCACGACGCTGCAATCGCTGGAGGCGGGCTTCGGACAGGATCTCAACGGCGACGGCACGATCGGTTTGACAAATATCGTGGCTCAGCCTGGCTGGCTCTTGTGAGGCCCACTACTCGGCCGCTTCGAGCCTCTGTTGGTTCTGCTTGGCGGCGACGCGGGCGCGGGCAAGGTCCTCGCCACGCTTTTTGCTGACCGCCGCCTCGCCGCCCGCCGTCTCGGCGAACAGCGCGAGCTTGTCGAAATCCTCTTCGATCACCGGCGACAGCGCGAGGTCCTTGTATTCGTGGCGCTTGGGGTCGTGCCTGACCTTCTGGCCGATACGCCAGCCCTGCCAGGCAAGCCGGGCGTAAATCTTGAGCTTCTTCCAGGTCTCACGCGCCAGCTTGTAGTGGAACACTCCGACCGGCTCGATCGGCATGCCGTAGCGGCGGTCGCGCCGGTACTTCATGCGCACGATGCCGCCTTCCAGAGGGTGGACGCCCTCGGCCTCGAACATGATCTTGAACATGGTCATGAACTGGGCGGGTTCGGCCGGGTTGCGGCCGGGAATGGCGCCGTGTCGGCGTGCAACGGTCTCGATGTGTTCGGGTGTGTAGTAGGCCTTCCACGCATCGCGATAGGTCTGGTCGAATTCCGCGTCGCTCATCTTGGGATGGTGCACGACACGGTGGTGCAGGTCGTACTTGTTGAGGTCGGCGTCCATCCATACGCCTTGCTTCCAGAGCTTCTGATGGTCCTCGGAGCCGGGCAACGGCGTCAGGATGAACAGTTCGAGGATGTCGAGCGGCAGCTCTTTCTTGATGATCTCCATGTCGCGCAGCACGGATTCGCGCGTGTCGCCGGGGAAGCCCAGGATATAGCCGGCCCAGGTCGACGCGCCGCTCTTGTGCCAGGCCTGCAGCATCTTGCGGTATTCGGTGATTTTGTTCTGGCGCTTCTTGGCTGCCAGCAAGTTGTCCGGATTGATGTTCTCCAGCCCGATGAACACGCGGTACACGCCGGCCCAGCGCGCCTTTTCGATGAAATTCGGGATGCGATGGCACTGCGTGTCGACCTGGATGATCAGCGACACTTCGATGCCTTCGTTTTCCTTGAGCTCGATCAGCCGGTCGAAGAAGGCCTCCCAGTGCTTGTTGCGGGCCATGTTGTCGTCAGTGATGAAAAACGACGTGATGCCCTGCTTGTAGTTCTCGCGCACGATCGCTTCCAGATCATCGGCGGTACGGAAGCGGCTCTTGCGGCCCTGGACGTTGATGATGGTGCAGAACGAGCACTGGAAGGGGCAGCCGCGGCCGAGGTCGAAGCTCGACTTGCGGCCCTCGTTGCGCGCCAGCGCTGCTGGCGGCAGCGAAGGTGTCGGTGCGCCTTCGAGGCCCGGCAGATCGTCCATGTAGTTGTAGAGCGGCTTCAGCGTGCCGTTCCAAGCGTCGCGCAGGACGATGTCGAGCCGTTCTTCTTCGGCCTCGCCAGCGAAGATCGAGATGCCCATGTCCATCGCCGCCTGGATCTCGGGCGGCACGACCGGCAGCATCGACAGACATCCGGCAGCATGGAAGCCGCCCAGCGCCACCGGCAGTCCGAGCGCGAGGAATTGCCGGCCGAGATCGACGGCGCGCGGGAACTGATTGGATTGCACGCCGACCAGGCAGACCAGCGCCTTGCCACCGGCCTGACGGATCTCGGCGGCAATTCGATCGGGGCGGACTCGGGTATTGGTCTCGTCGTACGGCCTGATGACGATCTCGACACCGGGCCCAAATATTTCGCGCCGTCGACAGTCCTCACTCAGGCCATTGAGGGCCGCCAAGGTATTGGACGGAATATGGGAGCGCAGCCAAGTGATCGGATAGCCGTCGTCGTCGTAGTGCGTCGGCTTGACCAGCACCAAATGGAATGTCTTACACGTCACGACACCGTCCATCGCGGGACTTCTCCAAAGGCAAATCCGCGTGCGGCTCTGGCGAGCGTGTGTCACCGCTTGACGGGAGCCCCAATGCACAATGCGCTGGGCCGCTGGGCAAAGCAACCACGCAAGCCGTTAATTTGTAGCAAAACACCGAATAGAGCTACGATATGTAGGGCCTTGGCCTAGGCGAGCCTCGCAAGCCGCGA
>VGCQ01000063.1 GCA_016870055.1 Alphaproteobacteria bacterium
CCATTGCTGCATCATCGTCTTGCGCTCTTCGAGGTACTGGCTCCGATGATACGCCGCCCGCACGGCGTTCTTTTCCGTGTGCGCCAACTGCCGCTCGATCACGT
The DNA here is from genome assembly GCA_016870055.1 of Alphaproteobacteria bacterium. Taxonomy (GTDB): domain Bacteria; phylum Pseudomonadota; class Alphaproteobacteria; order Reyranellales; family Reyranellaceae; genus Reyranella. The sequence goes on from VGCQ01000063.1 coordinate 105, forward strand.
CAGGGCGGTAGCCCATCTCGTTCAACGCAGTCGAAGCCAGCGCACGGAAACCATGGCCGGTCATGCGTCCGTGGTAGCCCAGGCGATAGAGCGCGAACAAAACGGTGTTTTTGCTCATGGGCGTCGTCGGCGCACGGCCGGCGAAAACCCACGGCCACTTGCCGTTCATTGTCTGCAGCGTCCGGAACGCCTCCACAGCCTGCCGGGAAAGAGGAACGTGGTGCGGCTGCATGGTCTTCATGCGCTCGGCAGGGATGATCCATTCCGCCTTGTCGAGGTTGAGCTCGGCCCAGGTCGCGCCGCGCAGCTCGTTGGTGCGCACGAACGTCAGGGCTAGCAGCCGAAGCGCCAACTTGGTCTGCACCTCGCCGTCATAGGCATCGATCTTGCGGAGGAAATCAGGCAACTCGGACGCCGGCAGGGCCGCCATGTGCTTGACCTTCGGGCGGGGTTTCAGCGCGCCACGCAGATCGGTCGTCGGATTGCGCTCGCACCGCCCAGTGGCGATGCCGTAGCGGAACACCTGCCCGCAGGCCCGGGCCACCTTGTGGGCCGTCTCGATGGTGCCGCGCGCCTCGATCTTGCGCAGGACCGGCAGCAATTCCTTGGGCGCGATTGCGGCAATTGGACGGCGCCCCAGGGCCGGAAAGACAAACGCCTCGAAGCGCTTGGCCGTGTCGGAATGGTAAACCGCTGCCCACTTCGGCTTGACGTTCTCCAGCCATTCGCGGGCCACTGTGGCGAAGTCGTTGGCGGCGGCTTCGGCCTTGGCGCGCTTCTCGTCCTGCTTCTGAGCCGAGGGGTCTACACCGTCGGCCAACATCGCCCGGGCGTCGTCGCGGGCCCGCCGCGCCTTGGCCAGCGAGACGTCGGGATAGGTGCCGAGCGACAGGAGCTTTTCCTTGCCGGCGTACTGGTACTTGAAGCGCCACCACTTGCCGCCGGATGGCGCGAGCAGGAGGTAGAGCCCGCGCTCGTCACTGAGCTTGGTGGGCTTGGCGGGCGTCGCAGCCTTGCGAATCAGTGTGTCCGTGAGCATGGCGGGGTAACTCCAGCGCCTCGAAAAAGTTACCCCGAAAGTTACCCCAAAAGCCGGGGTAACTTCCAGTGGACCACCTTGGCCCGAATCGGACTGCGGAATGGGAAAAGTGCCCGTTTTGTCGGGCTATATCGGGCATTCCGGGATGCTATCGGATGGGAATTGGCGGAAGAGAGTGGGAGTCGAACCCACTAAGAACCGGCTAACGGCCCTCTCTGGCTTTGAAGGCCAGCCGCCCCACCGGGAGCGCTTCTCCTCCACCGCCGATGATTGACCAGAATCGCGGCGCTGTCATCTCCCCGTGACCGGGCCGAACTGCTCGAGCTTCTGCGGGACGGTACGACGCAGGTCGCCACGCCGGACCGTGATGCCATGGCGATCGAAGAACTCCAGGATCAGGATGGCCACCTTGCGGCCGTTATCGAGCTTGTCGCGGAACTCGGCAGCCGTGAACTCGCGGCCGAAGCCGTGCGCGATGCCGATCATCTCGGCCACGACGGGGCGCAGGAAGAACTGATCGGGCGCCACTTCGACGACGCGGCCGACCTTGGCCAGCCGTTGCAGGAGCCGGCGCATCTCGGGCTCCGGCACCGCATAGGCGCCGGCGAAGTCGCGCACGCGGGGTGGCCGGTAGCGCTCACGCACCAGCTCAGCCGAGATCTTCTTCCACAGTCCCTCGTCGCGCGCGCCCAAGGTCAGTGAATGGCCGGGCAGCCGCAGGAACGCGCCGTCGACCATGACGGCGCGCGCCTTGACCTCCTGATCGACCAGCGCCTTGAACACGCCGGGCGGCCAGCGTTTCTGCAGCGCCAGGCGCAGGCGCTCGGGCTGCAGACCCGGCGCATCGGGCTTCGCCTCGTGATGGGCCTTCAGCGTATCGACGATATCCTGGCGCGCCGCTGCCAGCGTCTCGGCGAGGAAGCCGAAGCCCTCGAGCTTGGTGCCGTCGGCCGCTGCCAGCAGCGCATCGACATCGACCGGCCGGAGGTTGCGCGCCCGACCGAACCGAGCGGTCTCGACGACGCCCACCTCGAGACGCAGCAGCTTTGACAGCACTTCGGCGTCGGGCGTGCTCAAGGCTGCGAGCTCGGCCAGCCGCCGCTCGGCGCGGCGGTTGCGCGGCGGGCCGAACGGATCGACGACGACGGCGCCGCCGATCGTGCGCACCGCCGAGGGATCACGCAGGATGACCCGATCGCCGGCCAGCGCTCCCACTTTCTCGTCGAGCACGAGCTGGGCGAGCGAAGCGGTCCCCGGCGCGAGCTTGTCTGCCTCCAGGAGGGCGACACGACCCATGACATGCGCCGATCCGAGATGGACATGCGCCGGCGACCAGTGCTTGAGCGGCTGGCTTTCCGAGGCGAGCAGGCTGAGCCGCACGTCGAGGCGGTCGGCCGGCGCATGCAGCTCCGGGTCGACCACCCAATCGCCGCGCTTGATGGAGTCCTTCGACAGGCGCGGCCCGACCAGATTGAGGGCGCAACGCTCGCCCGCACGGCCGATCTCAGCCGGCCGGTTCTGGGCATGCAGCGAGCGCACCCGTGCCTCCAGGCCCGACGGTGTCAGCATGACCCGATCGTCGACCTTGATCTCGCCGGCGTGGATGGTGCCGGTCACGACCACGCCGGCACCGGTCAACACGAAGCAGCGATCGACCGCAAGCCGCGCGAAGCCCGTCGTCGCCTTGCCGCTTTCGCCCAATGTCAGGAGCTTGCTCTTGAGTTCGTCGATGCCGCGGCCGGTGAGCGCCGACACCGGCACGATCTCGGCACCCTTGAGCGAGGTCGCAGCAAGCAGCGTCTCGATCTCCGCCATGCGTTCCAGGAGCTGGTCGTCGTCGGCGAGGTCGGCCTTGGTCAGCGCCACGATGCCGCGGCCGAGGCCGAGCAGGTCGACGATCTGCAGATGCTCGACGGTCTGCGGCTTGATGCCCTCGGCCGCCGAGACGATCAGCAAGGCGGCGTCGATGCCGGTGGCGCCGGCCAGCATGTTGTGCACGAAGCGCTCGTGGCCCGGCACGTCGACGAAGCCGAGCTGGCGGCCATCTCCCAGGTCGCTGTAGGCGTAGCCGAGATCGATGGTGATGCCGCGCGCCTTCTCCTCCTTGAGGCGATCGGCGTCGACCCCGGTCAGCGCCTTCACCAGCGCCGTCTTGCCGTGGTCGATATGGCCGGCGGTGCCGACGATCATGGCTTGGCCCTCGCCAGGCGCAGGAAGCCGGCCGCAAGCTCGCCCGCGCCGCCGACTTCGGCCTGTTCGAGCCAGTGCAGCGCCTGCGTGCGGTCCTGCGCCACGCCTTTGCCGGCGAGATAGGCCGCGCCCAGCATCGCCTGCGCTTCGGCGTGGCCGAGCTCGGCAGCCCGCCGCCACCAAGCCGCCGCCGTCTTGGGATCGCGCTCGACGCCCAGGGCGTTGTGATGGATGTCGCCCAACCGCGCCATCGCCGCGGCACGGCCCTGCGCTGCTGCCTTCTCGGCCCACAGCCGCGCGCCGAGATAGTCCTGCGGACAGCCGCCGCCCAAAAGCTTCATCCAGGACAGCATGTCCTGGGCATCGGCGTCGCCCTGCAGGGCGGCCTTTTCGTACCACTGCGCCGCCGCTGCCTGGTCCTGGGCGACGCCCCAGCCCTCGTAGTAGCAGAGCGCGAGATTGCGCTGGCCGCCGACATCACCCTGCTCGGCAGCGAGACGCAGCCACTCGGCCGCCTTGGCCTGGTCGCGCTCGACGCCGCGGCCTTCGAGGAAGGCTGCACCCATGTTGCTTTGCGCCCGCGCGTTGCCGCGATGGGCCAGCGGCGCCCACAGATCGAGCGCCACACCGTAGTCTCCGGCGTTCCATGCCGCCAGAGCGCGCGCCAACTGACGCTCGCTGCCGCGCAGCCTGTCAAGCCATGACATCGAGCTTGTCCATCTGCGCCACGAAAGCCGCCTCGTCGTCGAGCGTGCGCAGGTCGAAGTAGAGCGTGCCGTCGCTGATACGGCCGATCACCGGGATCGGCAGACGCCGGAAAGCGGCCGCCAGGCGGTCGAGACCCTTGCCGCGCACGGCGATGGCGAAGGACGCCAGCAGATCGACCGGCAAGGCGCCCGAACCGATCTGGCCGCGCACCGGCTCGATCGCGACCCTGGCCTCGCCGCTTAGCGCCGTCGCGACGACCGGCAGCAGGCGCTCGGCTACCACGCGAACCTCGGCCGCCGGCCGCGCCAGCGCACGCACGGTGGGCAAGCGTTCGATCAGTCGTGGCGGATCGCCATAAAGGCGGAGCGTCGCTTCAAGGGCCGCCAGCCGCACCTTGTCCAATCGCAGGGCGCGCTTCAGGGGATGCTTGGCGATGCGGCCGATCAACTCCTGGCGGCCGACCAGCAGGCCGGCCTGCGGACCGCCTAAAAGCTTGTCGCCCGAGAAGGTCACGACATCGATGCCGGCTTCGATCGCCTCGCGTGCCGTGGGCTCGTGCGGCAGGCCCCAAGTTTCGAGATCGACCAGCGTGCCGCTGCCCAGATCCTCGATCACCGGCAGGCCCTTGTCGCGGGCAAGCGGCACCAGCTCAGCGGCCGTCACCGACTTGGTGAAGCCGGCGATGGCGTAGTTGGACGGGTGGACCTTCATGATCGCCGCAGTCTCCGGTCCGATCGCCGCGGCATAGTCCTTGAGATGCGTGCGGTTGGTGGTGCCGACCTCGACCAGCCGGCAGCCCGCCTGTTTCATGATGTCGGGGATGCGGAAGGCACCGCCGATCTCGATCAGCTCGCCGCGCGAGACGATGACCTCGCGGCCGGCCGCCAAAGCGGCCAGCACCAGCAGCACGGCAGCCGCATTGTTGTTGACCGCGGTCGCGGCCTCCGCGCCGGTCAAGCGCTTCAGCCAGGGCGCAATGTGATCGTCGCGCTCGCCGCGCGCGCCGCCCAACAGGTCGTACTCGAGCGTGGTCGGCGAGCGCATGGCGGTGGCCGCCGCGGCGATCGCTTCCTCGGCCAGCAGGGCGCGGCCGAGATTGGTGTGCAGCACCGTGCCGGTGAGATTGAAGACGCGGCGCTGCGAGGGTTCGGCCAGCCCGGCCAGCCTGGCCGCGCACCAGCCGGCGCAGGCGGTCTCGTCGGCGACCTCACCCGTGCCGCGCTTGGCCTCGACCCAGGCGCGCAACGCCTCGATCACCAGCGGCCGCCCGACGCGGGTGATCAGCGGTGTGAGGGCCGGCCATCCGGCCATGCGGTCGATCGACGGTGGGCGCCCCGGCGATGGACTGGCATCGGAAGCGCTATGGGCGCGGTCGGCACGCGACACGGGTCATATCCCTGAAGGTGAGTCGACCGGACAGCCCGCCCGGCCGGGTCGAGCTTGGCTCAGCCCGGCGGCACAATCAACGAGAAGGCGTTACTGACCGGCGACCGCGACGCCGACCCGGACCAGCACCAGGACGGCCGAGGACGACAGCCCGATCACCAGCGCGGCCTTGATCGAGGCGGAGCCGGCACGGTCCTGCAGAAGCGCGAGAATGGTCGTCATGAGAACCCCCAAGTTCGAAACCCCGTCGGCCGGGCGAACCCCTTCGCCCTCCTGCCGACACCCTCGCCCCGTGTCGCGATCGACCGGGGCACTGCCACACAAATCCACGGAGCGCCTTGGCGCCCGACACTCGGGACCCCTCCCGCGCGTCGCCGAGACATATAGCTGGAAGCTGCGTAACGTGCGTTTCCGCCGCAGCGAACATTGGTATCAATTGTTTCCGCGCGACTCGCCCATGACACCGAGCACGAACGGATTGGCGACGCGCGAGAAGCCCTCCTCGCCGACCAGCACGTCGAGCCCAAGCGAGCCCAGATCATCGGCCAGCGGCTCGATCGCCCGCGCGCTCTCGAGATAGAAGACCTTGCTGTAGCCGTGGCAGGCCTCGCAGCACTCGGCCCTGAGGTAGCTCGCGCCGGCGAGCTGGCGGAACGAGATCTTGTCGGTGCTGCCGCAGTGCGCACAGCGCGTCCGCACATACCGCCACGCCGTGGCGCACAGCGAGCAATGCAGATGGCGATGGCCGAACTTGGTGCCGCCGGGCGCCACGACGCCGGCGACCGGCGGCGAACCGCAGGCCGGGCACTGGCCGGAATCGGCGGGATCGAGCTGGGCGGCATCGAGCAGCGCCGCCATGCGCGTCCAGGCGACCTGCAGCGCCGCCGCCACGAACACGGCCTGAGCCGCCTCGCCCGCGGCGACGTCGCCGCCCAGGAAGCGATCGGCCAGGGCTTCCAGCCGGTCGGTCGACGCCTCGGCGAGCGCCGCCTGAGCCGCGCGGGCGGCCTCGGGCAGCGATGCGGCGTCGAGCCGTTCGAGGATGCGGGCGAGCGCCACCCGCCACGTCCCGTCCCGCTGGCAAGTCGTGGGATCGAGCGGTGGCCCCTCGCCGTGCGCCGGCAAGCTGCCGGCCGGCAGGCCGGCGAGTGCGGCGTGCTGCGCCTCGATCAGGGTCGCGATCAGCCGCAGGAAGCCTTCGAGCTCATGGCCCGGCGCCAGCGCGCGAAGTCGTTCGGCGCGCTTGGCGAAGACGGTGACGAGGTCGGGTAGCCTGACGGGGTCGCTGGCGGCGACCTCGCCCAGGGTGTTTTCCGGCGGAACGGTCAGGGCTTGCCGACTTCCTGGCGGAACCACTTGCGATGGTGCTTCCAGCTCCAGCCGCGGGTGACCGTGCCGCGCGTCATGGCGCGCAAGGTGCCCTTGACCCAGATCGCGGCATAGACGTGGACGATCCAGATCAAGATGGCGCCGATCGCCGCCAGGGCGTGAACCACCGCCGCCAGCCGCTTCTGGTCGATCGAGGTGTAGTCCTCGAAATAGACGTCCCACAGAATGAGACCGCTGCCGAGCAGCAGCAGGATCAGGATCGACTGGCCCCAGAACACCAGCTTCTGGCCGGCATTGTACTTGCCGAGCTCGGGCAGCCCCTCCTCCTGGTTGTTGATCACCTTGCCGAGATTCTTCATCCACACCGTGTCGTCACGCGTCCAGAAATTCAGCGTGAAGAAGCGGATGAACAGGCCGGTGAAGCTGATCGCCAGCACCACGCCGATCCACGGATGGACGGCGCGCGTCATCTGGCCGCCGCCGAACAGGTTGGTGAGGAAGAACAGCGAGGGATGGAACAGCGCCATCCCGCTCAGCGCCAGCAGGATGAGCGAGACGGCGGTGATCCAGTGGTTGATGCGAGCCGCCGTCGTGTAGCGGGCGACGGCGTTTTTGTCCTCGCTCATGAGCGCCCTCTGGAGTTGGTCTGGCCTCCGGCCAGCTCGTCACCCTTGCGCTCGTCGGCGTCGCTCACCTCGTTCGGCCCCTTGGTGATGTAGTGCAGGAAGCCGAACACGCCGGCGAAGGCGATCACCGCAAGCGAGATCGGCTTCATGGCGCCCTTCCAGAACCCCACCATCGGACTGATCTTGGGATCGTCGGGCAGGCCGGCATAGAGCGACGGCTTGTCGGCATGGTGCAGCACGTACATGACATGCGTGCCGCCCACGCCCGGCGGGTTGTAGAGCCCGGCCTTCTGGTAGCCGCGCGACTTCAGGTCGGCGATCCGCTTCTCGGCATGGACGATCATGTCGTCCTTGGAACCGAAATAGATCGCCTGGGTCGGGCAGGCCTTGGCGCAGGCCGGCGCCTGGCCGACCGCGACGCGGTCCGAGCACAGCGTGCACTTGTAGGCCTTGCGGTCGACCCTCGAGATGCGCGGCACGTCGAACGGGCAGCCCTTCACGCAGTAACCGCAACCGATGCAGTTCTCCGACACGAAGTCGACGATGCCGTTGGTGTACTGCACGATCGCACCGGGCGCCGGGCAGGCTTTCAGACAGCCCGGATCGTCGCAGTGCATGCAGCCGTCCTTGCGGATCAGCCATTCCAGATCGTCGCCCTTCTCGATCTCGGTGAACTTCATCACCGTCCACGAGGTCGGCGTCAGGTCGACCGGATTGTCGTAGTTACCGTCGAAATAGCCGACCGGCTGGACGAGGTCGTTCCACGCCAGGCACGCCGCCTGGCAGGCCTTGCAGCCGATGCACTTGGAGACGTCGATCAGCTTGGCGACTTCGACCGACGCCTTGCGGACCTGCGGCGGCACCTCGGTCGAGGCGGAGCGGCGGCGGATGTCGAGGGATTGCAGAGTAGCCATGGTTCGCCCTCCCTCACGCGACCGCCGGCTGGGCCGGCGCCGTCGTCTTCTTCACATCGACCAGGAACGCCTTGTACTCCGGCGTGTTGACGCTGATGTCGCCGACCGGCGGCGTCAGCACGTTGGTCGCGTAGCCTTTGCGCGTCAGCCCGATGAAGCCGTAATGGATCGGCAGGCCGATCACGTCGCACGGCTTGCCGTCGACCATGATCGGTCGCAGCCGCTTGGTGACGCAGGCTTTGGCCTTGATGGTGCCGCGCTGGCTCGAAATCTCGACCCAGTCGGTGTCCTTGATGCCCTTGGCCTTGGCCAGCCGCTCGCCGATCTCGACGAACAGCTCGGGCTGCAGGACGGCGTTGCCGTGCACACTCTTGGTCCAGTAGTGGAAGTGCTCCGTCAACCGGTAGGTCGTCGCCACGATCGGGAACTTGTCCGGCGTGCCGAACGCCTTGGCGTCGGCCGCGAACACGCGCGTGATCGGATTGGTGCTGACCTTGGGATGCAGCGGGTTGGCGATGTAGGCGTCCATCGGCTCGTAGTGCTCGGGGAACGGCCCGTCGGCCATCGCCGCCCGCGAGAACAGCCGTGCGGTGCCCTCGTGGTTCATGATGAACGGCCCGACGCCGCGCTCGGGTGCGACGGTCGGCGCATAGTCGGGCACGTCGGCGCCGGTCCATCGCGTGCCGTTCCACCAGACGTACTTCTTGCGTTCGCTCCATGGCTTGCCGCTGGCGTCGGCCGAGGCGCGGTTGTAGAGCACCCGACGATTGGCCGGCCAAGCGAACCCCCAATTGGCATGCACGCCCTTGCCGGTCGGATCGCTGGCATCACGGCGCATCGCCATGTTGCCGGCCTCGGTGTAGACGCCGGTGTAGATCCAGCAGCCGCCCGCCGTCTTGCCGTCGTCACGCATCATCGCGAAGGCCGGCAGGAGCTGTCCGGCGCGCAGCACGACGCGGTTGGCGTCGGCCGGATCCGGCAGATCCTCGATCGCATAGCCGTTGATCTCCTTCAGGACCTCGGCCGGATCGGGGTTGGTCGGGTTGGTGTAGTTCCAAGTGAGCTTCAGGATCGGATCGGGATAGGCCCCGCCGTTCTTGGCGTAAAGCGCCCGCAGCCGCGAGAACAGCTCGGACATGATCTGGATGTCGCTGCGCGACTCGCCCGGCCCGTCGGCCGCCTTCCAATGCCACTGGATGACGCGGCTCGAATTGGTGAACGAGCCCTCGTCCTCGGCGAACGCGTTGGCCGGAAGCTGGATCACTTCGGTCTGGATCGACTTGGGATTGGCGTTGTGGAACTCGCCGTGATTCTCCCAGAACCGCGCCGTCTCGGTCTCCAGCGGGTCGATCACGACCAGCCATTTGAGCTTGGCGAGGCCCGACTGGACCTTGGCCTTGTCGGGCGCCGCCAGCAGGATGTTGAGGCCCTGGGCGAACAGGCCGTTCATTTGGCCGGCCGCCATCATGTCGACGATCTTTAGCGTGTCGTAGCTGGCGTCGAACTTGGGCAGATACTCGTAGGCCCAGTCGTTGTCCTTGGTCGCCGCCGCGCCGAAGAAGGCTTTCTGCTGGCTGACGAAGAACTTGGGATAGTTCTGCCAGAAACTGGTCTGGCCGGGACGGATCGGCTTGAAGCCGCGCGACTTCATGTAGTCGGCGTAGGTCGGCTCGCGATCGGTCGGCAGGACCAGGTAGCCCGGCGTCGAGGTCGAGAGCAGCGCAAGGTCGGTGATGCCCTGCACGTTGGCATGGCCGCGTAGCGCGTTCACGCCGCCGCCCGGGACGCCCATGTTGCCCAGCAGGAGCTGGATCATGGCCATCGAGCGGATGTTCTGCGCGCCGGTGGTGTGCTGCGTCCAGCCGAGCGCGTACATCGAGGTCATCGACCGCTCGCCGTTCGCCGTGGTGGCCATCAGCTCGCAGACCTGCAGGAACTTCGCCTTGGGCGTGCCGCAGATGCGCTCGACCATTTCGGGCGTATAGCGCTCGACATGGGCCTTCAGCAGGTTGAGCACGCAGCGCGGGTGCTGCAGCGTGTCGTCGACCTTGGCCATGCCCTGCTCGTCGAACTCGTAGTCCCAGCCCGACCGGTCGGTGTAGGCCTTGCGTGCCTGGTCGTAACCCGAGAACAGGCCGTCCTGGAAGCCGTAGCCTTCCTTGACGATGTAGCTCGCGTTGGTGAACGCCTTCACGTAGTCGGCGTGGATCTTGTTGTTGGCGAGCAGGTAGCGCATCACGCCCGACAGGAACGCGATGTCGGTCCCGGGCCGCAACGGCGCGTACATGTCGGCGACCGCCGCCGAGCGCGTGAAGCGCGGGTCCACCACGACCAGCTTGGCGCCATTGTTGGACTTGGCTTCGGTTACCCACTTGAAGCCGCAAGGGTGGGCTTCGGCGGCATTGCCGCCCATGACCAGAATGACATCGGCGTTCTTGATGTCATTCCACGAGTTCGTCATCGCACCGCGTCCGAATGTGGGGCCAAGACTGGCCACCGTCGGACCGTGTCAAATTCGTGCTTGGTTCTCTAACGCTAATATCCCGGTAGATCGGGCGAGCTTGTAGACCAGATAGCCGGCCTCGTTGCTTTGCGCCGAGGTCCCGAAGAAGCCGGTCGTCAACCAGCGATTGACCGTGACGCCGTCGCGATTCTTGGCGATGAAGTTCTTGTCGCGGTCGTCCTTCATCAAGGTGGCGATGCGGTCGAGCGCGAAGTCCCAGGTCACGCGCTCGAACTTTTCGCTGCCCGGCTTGCGATGCATCGGGTACTTGAGGCGCAGCGGGCTCTTGACGAAATCGAGCGCCGCCGCGCCGCGCGGGCACAGCGTGCCGCGGCTCACCGGATGGTCGGGGTCGCCCTCGATATGGATGATCGACGACTTGGCGTTCTTCGACTTGTCGCCCATCGAGTAGATCAGGACGCCGCAGCTCACCGAACAGTAGGGGCAGGTGTTGCGCGTTTCGGTCGCGCGCTCGAGCTTGAACGGCCTGACGCCCGCAGCAAGCGCATCGCCCGCACCGGCGAAGCCCAAAGCCCCGACCGAAGAGGCGGCGAGTCCCGCCGCGCTCACCTTCATGAATTGCCGACGTGTGACGGCCATATGTGTCTCCATCCCAAGCGACGCTTGTTGGTCACGTAGTGACGTTGTTGTGTCGCGTCTCGGTGAGTGAAACGCGACACGGCCGATGAATCAACGAAAATTCGCTCACTTTTTGGGGAATATCAGACGCTTGGCGAATCCGGACGCCGCCAGGAGGTTTCCGGCTTTTCGAACGGCCTCCCGCAACACGGACGATTTCCCGCAGTTTGCGCATTTTCCGCTACCCCCCTTGCCGTCTTGCTGGCTTCCCGTCGAAAGCCGGATTTCCGATCCACGCCGAGCGCGACATCCAAGGTTGGATGATAACAAAAGTAATGGAACAAAGCAAGATTTAACTCGTGGCCTACGATCCAGGTGGTAATAATGTTGCGAATTTTGAGGCGCATGGAGGGGGTATACGTAGGATACCTTTTGCCCCGACCTACTATTAGTAGCTTCGCCGCCCGGACTCGGCCCACAAAAGTCGATGTGTGACAGCACTGCCGTCAGTGGCCGGCTGGTGCAGACGATGGAACTGGCCCAGCATCACGCGACACAATCGATCGGGATGGGGTGGAGCCGGGCGATGAAGGGCCAAAATCTGTCGCCGGAAACGCTGGTAGCACAAGCGATGGGCGAGATCGATCCGACATCGGGCGCCGTCACGCCGCCGATCAGCCTTTCCACGACCTTCGAGCAGGCAGCCGACGGCTCCTATCATCAGGGACGCGTCTACAGCCGCGCCGACAATCCGACCTACGAGCAGGCCGAGCGGATGCTGGCGATGCTCGAAGGCGCCGGCGGCGGCTGCCTTCTGTTCGGCTCCGGCATGGCCGCCGCCACCGCCGTCTTCCAGGCGCTGGTGCCGGGCGATCACGTCGTGGTCGCCCGCGTCCTCTACTGGGGTGTACGCAAATGGCTGGCCGAGTTCGGCCTGTCGTGGGGCCTCGATGTCGCGTTCGTCGACACCGCCGACCTCGACGCCGTGAAAGCCGCCATCCGGCCGGGAGTCACGCGCCTGGTCTGGGTCGAGACGCCGGCCAACCCGACCTGGGAGATCACCGACCTCGCTGCAGTCTGCGATCTAGCCCATGCCGCGGGTGCGCGGGTCGCGGTCGACAATACGGTGCCGACGCCCGTGCTGACGCGGCCGATCGCGCTCGGCGCCGACCTCGTCGTGCACTCCGCCACCAAGTACCTCAACGGCCATAGCGACGTGTTGGCGGGCGCGGTGCTGAGCGCGCGCAACGATCCGTTCTGGCAGCGCATCCGGTCCTGGCGACGCACCGGCGGCGCCGTGCCGGGACCGTTCGAGGCGTGGCTGCTGGTACGCGGCATGCGCACGCTTTTTCTGCGCGTCGAGCGCGCCTCGCGCTCAGCGTCGACGGTCGCGCAGCACTTCGAGAAGCATCCGGCGCTCCGCGCCGTGCTCTACCCCGGCCTGCCGTCGCACCCCGGTCACGCGATCGCCGCGCGCCAGATGACCGGCGGGTTTGGCGGCATGCTGTCGATCCGGATGGCGGGCGGCGCTGCGGCAGCACAGGCCGCGCTGGCCGCGGTGAAGGTCTTCAAGCGCGCGACATCGCTGGGCGGCGTCGAAAGCCTGATCGAGCATCGCAGCAGCGTGGAGGGTCCGTCATCGCCGGTGCCCGACGACCTGCTGCGCCTGTCGATCGGCATCGAATCGGTCGGCGATCTCATCGCCGACCTGGAAGTGGCTCTCGATGCGGCGCGCAGTACCGCGAGCGGCAGCGGCGCCCCCGACAAATGACGCAACGCTCGGCCCGAACCATCGCCGACAAGGTCGCGGCCGTGCTGCAGACCAGTGTGGCGCCGTCGGTGATCGCACGCGGCGGCGAGATCCGCGTGCTCGGCGTCGAAGACGGCACGGTCGTGCTCGAGATCACGGGATCGCCCGGCGCCGCACTGCCGCTTGCCGGACGGATCGAGGCCTCGATCCGCCAAGCCATTCCTGAGATCGTGGGCGTGCGGCTGATCGGCCCGGCTGCGGGTTCGTCGTCGACCGACGGCCCGGGCGACGGCGATCTTGCGAGCCGGGTCCGCGCCGTGCTCGACCGCGAGATCAATCCCGTCATCGCCGCCCATCGCGGACGCGCGAGCTTGGTCGCGGTGGAGAACGGCTGGGTCCGCATTCGCCTCGACGGCGGCTGCCAAGGTTGCAGCCTGGCCGAGGTGACGCTGCGCCAGGGCATCGAGCCGCTTCTGCGGGCGAAAGTACCGGGCTTGGTCGGCCTGATCGATCTCACCGACCACGAAGCCGGCCGCGAGCCCTTCTACTCCCCGGCCAAGCGATGAGCGGCGTCGCGGGCAAGCGCGTCTTGCTGCTGGTCCCGCCCGTCACCTACCGCGCCACCGACTTCGTCCTTGCCGCCCGTCGGCTGGCGCTCGATGTCATCATCGGCAGCGACGGTGCCCTGCCCTTGGGTGGCAATCCGGTGGTGTCGGTCGACCCGACCGATCTCGACGCCAGCGTCCGCCGTCTGCACTCGACGGTCGGCGGCCTCGACGCCGTGGTCGCCGTCGACTCGGACATGCTGCCGCTGGCCGCCCGACTGGGCGAAGCGCTCGGTCTTGCCGGCAACCGACCCGCCGCGATCGCCGCCGCCGCCGACAAGGTGACGCAGCGCCGCCATTGGCATCACGCCGGTATCGCCCAACCGCGCTGCCGCGTCGTCCCTGCCGATGCCGACGAGAGTCACCTTCACAGCGCTGCTCGATCTCTCGGCTTTCCCTGCATTGCCAAGCCAGTGTCGCTCAGCGCCAGTCGCGGCGTGCTGCGCGTCGACGACGACGCGGCCCTAACCGAAGCGGTGGCAACAATCCGCGCAATCTTGGCCGAGACCGGGGACTGCGCCGACGACGGACCGATCCTGCTCGAAGAATACGTGCCGGGCTGGGAACTCAGCATCGACGGCCTGCTGACCGACGGGGCGCTCGCCGTCACGGCGATCTTCGACAAGCCCGACATGCCGGACGGCCCGACCTTCGAGGAGACCCTGCTGGTGACGCCGTCCCGCCTGCCCGCGACGACGCTCGCCGCGGCGACGAGCCTGGCCGAACGCGCGGCCGGAGCACTCGGCCTCCGCCACGGCCCGATCCACGCCGAGCTCAGGATCGACACGCGAGCCGGCGACGCCCGCCCGGTCATGCTGGAGCTGGCCGCCCGATCGATCGGTGGGCTTTGCTCGCGGTCGCTCCGCTTCCTCGACGGCACGAGTCTCGAGATGCTGATCCTGCTGAATGCGCTCGGCGCCAGGGTCGATCTCGCGCCGGCGCCCGGTGCGGCCGGCGTGCTGATGCTGCCGGTCGAGCGCGAGGGCGAGTTGCTGGCGGTCGAAGGCCAGGCCGAGGCGCGCGCCGTCCCCGGCATCACCGGCCTGTCGATCACCCTTCCCCTTGGGCAAACCGTGCGGCCGTTGCCCTGGGGCGACCGCTATCTCGGCTTCCTGTTCGCTGAGGGCCGCAACGCGATCGAGGTCGAAGAGATTCTGCAGCTTGGGCGCCGAAAGCTGCGGGTAATGATCGTCTGAAGCACGACGAGGCCGGCTGGAATCAGTCGGACTCGACATACCCTGTGGGACGACGATCGCCCGTGTACGCGAATGGCGGGGGCACCTCCCGCCTATGGCTTCTTCTGCAGCCCCCAGGTTTCGGCGAGCTGGCTGGCCATGCGGGTCGCCATAAGCCGGTTGCCCGGACTCTCGGCCTTGTCGTCGCGCCAGTAGTGGATGTGGTCGGCGTAGATCGTCTCTTTGACGCCGGCGAAAATGTCTCCCAGGTCGTAGATCGCAAGCCCGCGATCGCGCAGCGTCAGCATGCCGGCCACCATGCGGCGATAGAGCGGGCCGTAGGAGAGGTCGCCGACCAGGCGCTTCTCCTCCTCGGTCAACACCTTGCCGTGGGCCGGGGCGGGCTGCAGGAAGTACGCCGACTTCAAATCGTAGTCGCGCGCCAGCGCCTCGGTGGCGCGCAAGTACTTCTGGTAGAGGCCGAGCTGGACGGCGAATTCGCGGTCGGGATCGCGCCGTATATCCTCGGGCATGCGGAAAATGCTGTTGAGCGTCGTCTTCTTGCCCGACTTGAAGATGTCCTGGCCCTTGGCCGCCTGCTCGATGCCGCGCACGACCATGTAGGCGGCGTGCGACTGGCCGAGCACCGGCGTCAGCGCGATCGAG
>VGCQ01000064.1 GCA_016870055.1 Alphaproteobacteria bacterium
GGTCCTTGCAAGGGGCGCGCTGCTCTCGGGCATCCTCTGTCGCGTCCAGGGATACGGCAGGGACGGCAGGCTGCGCGCCCTGCAGGCCTGCGTCCTGTTCCTGCAGGCGCAGAAGCTCGGCCTGGTCGTGCTGACCGCGAATGTCGGCGACTACGACGTCCTTCTTCAGCTCATCCCGGCCGGGCGGGCGCTCTTCTATCGTCGGACATGAAACTCGACGAAAACTTTATCGGCTGCCACCAATGACTCTAGCGAGCCGCGGCCTTCTTTTCCGCATCCAGCCGCCGCAGCTCGCGCCGCATGATCTTGCCCGTCGTGGTGAGCGGCAGCTCGGCCACGAACTCGACCTCGCGCGGATATTCGTGGGCGGCCAGCCGGGTCTTCACGTAGCTCGCGAGGTCGGCCTTCAGCGCCTCGGTGGCGGCGATCTCGGGCCGGAGCTGCACGAAGGCTTTTACGATCTCGGTGCGCAGCGGGTCGGGCACGCCGACCACGCCGACCATGGCGACAGCGGGGTGGCGCATCAGGCATTCCTCGATCTCGCCCGGGCCGATGCGATAGCCGCCCGAGGTAATGACGTCGTCGTCGCGGCTCTTGAAGAAGACGTAGCCGTCCTCGTCGATGTGCCCGAGATCGCCCGTGAGCAGCCAATCGCCGGCGAACTTCTGGGCCGTGGCCTCGGGCTTGCGCCAGTATTCCAGCATGACGATGGGATCGTGCCGCAGGCCCGCGATCTGGCCTTCCTCGCCGGGCTTCAGCGGCTGGCCCTGGGCATCGACGACCGCGACCTGCCGGCCGGGGCAGGCGCGGCCGCAGGAGCCCGGCCGCACCTCGAACCAGTCCGGCGAGTTCACGGTCATCAGGTTCATCTCGGTCTGGCCGTAGCCCTCGGAGATGGTCGTGCCGAAAGCCTCGCGGCCCCACGCCAGCAGCTCCTCGCCCATCGCCTCGCCGCCGGTTCCCACCGCGCGCATCGCGTAGTCCCAGCGCTCGCGCGGCCGGTGGACCTGGCGCATCATCTTGAGCGCGGTGGGCGGGATGAAGCTCACGCCGACCTTGTGCCGGGCGAGCAGGCCGAAGGCGCGCTCGGGATCGAACTTGGCGAAGCGGTGCGCGAGGACCGGCGTGCCGTAGTACAGGGCCGGAAACAGCGCGTCGTAGAGACCGGCGATCCACGCCCATTCGGCCGGCGTCCACATCACCTCGTTGCCGCGCGGCCAGTGGCCGAGCCACTGCTCGACCGGCGGGATGACGCCCAGCAGCATGCGATGGGCGTGCAGCGCGCCCTTGGGCTGGCCGGTGGTGCCGGACGTATAGATCAGCAGCGCCGGGTCCTCGGCCTTGCTGTCGACCGTGGTGAAGGAGTCCGACGCCGCGGCGAGCAGGCGGTCCCAGTCGAGGAAGGCGCTGCCATGGGCGCCGGCGCCGATCACGATCACGGTCTTGAGGTGCGGCAGGCGATCGCGCACCGCCAGCACCTTGGGCAGCTGGCTCATGTCGGTGACCAGGGCCTGCGCCTCGGCGTCGGCCAGGCGGTATTCCAGCGCTTCCTCGCCGAACAGCGTGAAGAGCGGCAGGGCCACGGCCCCCATGCGGTAGCTGGCGAGATGGCAGAGCAGGAGCTCGGCGCCCTGGCTCAAGAAGACACCGATGCGGTCGCCCGTCTCGATGCCGCGTGCGGCGAGCGCGTTGGCGAGCCGCGAGCTTCCGGCCAGGAGCTGGCCGAACGTCCAATGGCGCACCGAGCCGTCGGCCGCCTCGACGATCAGGGCGAGCGCTTCGCGTGGATGGCGCTCGCAGACCGCCCGGCCGATGTTGAAACGTTCGGGCTCGGGCCAGCGGAACTGGCGCATCGCTTCGTCGTAGGAAAGGCCGCGGGGAATCATGTCAGCGATTTACCCGGGTGATCGCCCGTCCGGCCAGCAATTCCTGCGGCGTCGGCACCCACAGCGCGTCGGGCGACGTGTCCATGACGCGATCGACGAAGGCCGGCGCGAGCTTGGCGCCGTGAAGGTAGAAGCGCCGCAGGTCGCGGTTGCTCTCGTGCATGTCGGCGTCGCTCATGCCGGGAAAGCTGGCGCGGTGAAAGCCGAGCCGGCCGCTCGGCGAAACGCTGCGCTCGACGCCGCCCAGGAAGGCGATGGTGCAGGCCGATGCACAGGTGCCGTCGACCCGCGTCGCCAGCCGGCGCTCGTGGAACAGGCGGAAGAGGTCGAAGCCGACTGAAGCCCGTCCACCGGGGCCGGCCAGCACGACCGTACGGATGTCGGGATTGCGCTCGAGAGCAGCGCGCACCGCCGCTTCGCTGCCCATGCCGTAGGAGCCTTCGACGAAAAGCGTGCGGCCGTCGCGGCCGACGCTCACCGTGAGGTCGGCGAGGGCGTCGTCGCCGGTGTAGATCGCCCACATCTCGCGGATCGCCGGCACGGCGCGGTCGAGCACCAGCGCGCCAATGGCGACGATCACCGCTGCGGCGATGGCCGCCGTCGCGGTGAAGGCGAGACGGATGCCGCTGCGCCGCGCGGCGGCGACGATCAGGCCGATCTGCCAGACGGCCATCGCCGAGCCGGCTGCCGCCAGGAGCGAGGGCAGGGCGATGTGCGCCCAGGTGACGGCGATACCGCTGAACACGGCGAGCGACACGCTGCCCAGGCCGACCAGCAGGGCGAGGGCCGCCCAGGTGCCGCGAAAGTACAGGGTCTGCGACAGCGTGGCGGTGCCATCACGCCACAAGGGCACGCCGAGCCGGTCGAGGTAGTCGTGGGCGCGCTGCAGCGGGCCGTTGCGCACGCGCCGGCGGCCGCCGGGAAAACCCGACCAGCGCAGCTCGCCGACCTGCATGGCGCGCGCCGCGGCGGCGGCGTGGTCGAGCAGGCGCCGGCAGTGGCGCGGGCTGCCGACCAGGTGCTCGATGCGGATGTGGTCGGGCTGGCGCGCCAGATCGATCGCGGCCTGCGGCCCGGCGGCGCCATCGATCACGAAGACGGCGCGATCGTCGGAGTCGGTCGGCACGATGGCCGGCGAAAGCCCGGCGAGGGATGCGGCATCGGCCGGGCCGGCGCGGCGTGGGTGGGGTGTTCGCATGGTCGGACGCGCGGTATGCTGCGGCAGTTTTGGCGGAGCGTCTAGAAATGTCCCCCGATGATCATGCCCATGCGCCGCTCGCGCGGGCCAAGAAAGGCGAATCCGGCGTCACGATCGTTCCGTCGGTCTGCCCGCACGACTGCACCAGCACCTGCGCGCTCGACGTCGAGCGGCTGGATGCCAAGCGGATCGGCCGCGTGCGCGGCTCGCTGCGCAACGACTACACCGCGGGCGTGATCTGCGAGAAGGTGGCGCGCTACGCCGAGCGCATCCATCATCCCGACCGGCTGATGAAGCCGTTGCGCCGCGTCGGGCCGAAAGGCTCGCGGCAGTTCGCCGAGATCGCCTGGGCCGACGCGCTCGACATCGTGGCCGAGCAGTTCCTCGCCAAGGCGCGCCAGCACGGCAGCGAGACGGTGTGGCCCTACTACTATGCCGGCACGATGGGCCTGGTGCAGCGCGACGGCATCAACCGCCTGCGCCATGCCATGAAATATTCGCGCTGGTACTCGACGATCTGCGTCACGCTCTCCGATACCGGCTGGATCGCCGGCGTCGGCGCCAAGCGCGGCGCCGACGTGCGCGAGGTCGGCGAGCATTCCGACCTGGTGGTGATCTGGGGCGGCAATCCGGTCAACACCCAGGTCAATGTCATGACGCACGCCATGCGCGCCAAGAAACGCGGCGCCACCTTGGTGGTGGTCGATCCCTACCGCACCGGCACGGCCGAGCAGGCCGACATCCATCTCGCGCCGCGTCCCGGCACCGACGGCGCGCTGGCGGTCGCGGTCATGCACGTCCTGTTCAAGGAAGGCTATGCCGACTGGGACTATTTGCGCCGCTACACCGACGCGCCGGACGAGCTCGCCGCGCACGTCGCGACGCGCACGCCGGACTGGGCGGCGGCGATCACCGGCCTCGCGGCCGACGAGATCGTGTCGTTCGCGCGGCTCTACGGACGGACCAAGGCGTCGTTCATCCGCTGCCATCACGGTTTTAGCCGCAGCCGCAACGGTGCGGCCAACATGCATGCCGTGACCTGCCTGCCGGCGGTGACCGGCGCCTGGCAGCACAGGGGCGGCGGCGCGCTGTACGGCCACACCGGCATGTATCCCATCAAGAAGACGCTGATCGAGGGGCTCGACCGGGTCGATCCCCAGGTCCGCGAGCTCGACCAGTCGCGGCTGGGGCCGATCCTGACCGGCGATCGCGCCGCCTTGAATGGCGGCCCGCCGGTGACGGCGCTGCTGATCCAGAACACCAATCCGGCGATGGTCTGCCCCGAGCTCGAGCTGGTGCACAGGGGCCTCGCCCGCGAGGATCTGTTCACCTGCGTGCACGAGCAGTTCCTGACCGAGACTGCGGCCTTCGCCGACATCGTGCTGCCGGCCACGATGTTCCTCGAGCACGACGACTTCTATACGGCAAGCGGCCATACCTTCTTCCAGGTCACCAAGGCGGTGATCGAGCCGCCCGGCGAATGCCGCGAGAACCACTATGTGATCTCCGAGCTGGCCAGGCGGCTGGGGGCCGAGCATCGCGGCTTCGGCATGACGGCGTGGCAGATCATGGACGAGTCGCTGAAGGAGTCCGGCATGTGGGATGCCGAGACCAACTGGCGCAAGGGCGGCCAGGATTTCCATCTCGGCTTCGAGACCTCGCACTTCCTCGACGGCTTCGTCTGGCCCGACAAGAAGTTCCGCTTCAAGCCCGACTGGGCGGCGTGGGGCCCGCGCGGCAAGGAGATGCCGGTATTGCCCGACCATTTTGACGTGATCGACAATGCCACGCCGGACAAGCCGTTCCGCATGGTCGCCGCGCCTGCGCGCACCTTCCTCAACTCGACCTTCACCGAGACGCCGTCCAGCCGCAAGCGCGAGGTGCGGCCGACGGTGATGATGAATCCCGAGGATTGCCGGGCGCTGGGCTTCGCCGAGGGCGATCGGCTGGCGATCGGCAACGAACGCGGCTCGACGATCGTGCACTGCAAGCCCCGTGCGGGCCAGCAGCAGGGCGTCGTCGTGGTCGAGGGCATCTGGCCCAACCGCGCTTTCGAGACCGGCATGGGCATCAACGTGCTGACCTCGGCCGACCCCGGCTGGCCCAACGGCGGCGCGGTGTTCCACGATACCGCGGTCTGGATTCGCAAGGCGGCGTGAGCGCGGCGTTTCGACCGGCACCCAATCCCGCCATCGCCGAGGCGCAGGCGGCGCGCGATCCCGGGCGCGGCCATGTGCTGGTGATCGGCAACGAGAAGGGCGGTTCGGGCAAGTCGACGACGGCCCTGCACATCGCTGTCGCCCTGATGGCCGACGGAGCGCGCGTGGCCACGCTCGATCTCGACGCGCGCCAGGGCACGCTCGGCCGCTATCTCGAGAATCGGTTGGCCTATGCAGCGCGCAAGAGCGTGGCGCTCGCCATGCCGATTCACGTCGCCGTGCCGCTCTCGTCGATGTCCGACCGCGGCGCGGCGCAAGCCGACGAGCGGGCGCGGCTGGAGACGGCGCTGCAACAGGTGGTCGGTGTGGTCGATTTCGTGGTCATCGACACGCCGGGCAGCGACACCTGGCTGTCGCGGCTCGCCCATAGTTGGGCCGACACGCTGCTGACGCCGCTCAATGACAGCTTCATCGATCTCGACTTGCTGGCGCGGATCGACCCCGACACGCTCAGGGTCGTGCGGCCGTCGGTCTATGCCGAAGCGGTGTGGCAGCAGCGGCAGCTGCGCGCCGCGCAAGGCGGCCGGCCGGTCGACTGGGTGGTGATGCGCAATCGGCTGTCGTCGATCGCCGCGCGCAACAAGCGCGATATGGGCGACGTGTTGCAGGCGCTGGCCAAACGCATCGGCTTTCGCATCGCCCAGGGCCTGAGCGAGCGCGTGATCTACAAGGAGCTGTTCCTGAGCGGGCTCACGCTGCTCGACCTCGCGCGCGGTGGCGGCGGCCCGGCGCTCACGCTGAGCCACGTCGCGGCGCGCCAGGAAGTGCGCGATCTGGTGGCGGCGCTCAATCTGCCGGCGCCGCGCGTGTCGCCTGCGCCATCGGCTGCGCCCGCGACAGCATCAGCCATGCCAAGCCCGCCAGCTGCAGGATGAACAGCGCGCCGAACGCCCAGGCATAGCCGTCGGCCGAGTAGCCGATCGCGGTGCGCGGCCACAGATCGACGACGCGGCCGATCGCCCACTGACCGGCGAAGATCACCGAGAAGACCACGAGGTTGCTCGACGTCGAGACGCGGCCGGCATAGTGGGCCGGGAACGACTGGACGAGCAGCGGCATGTACTGGATGGGCAGTGCGCCGAGGAAGCCGAACATCATCCAGGCCGCCACCGGGTGAAACGACGGCAGAAAGGCAAGCCAGCCGCAGGCCAGGGCGAACAGCAGGCTCGCGAGCGCGGTCGAGGCAAAGCCGCTGACGCCGATGCGGCCCAGGGCATTGAAGACGACGCCGCTCAGCGCGAAGCCCAGCGTCATGATGGCGGTCGTGTAGAGCTGGATGTCGGCGCGGGCCTGCTTGTCGGCGATGCCGCCGACGTCGCGCAGCCACGGCCCGATCCACAGCGTGATGCAGCCGATGAAGGCCAATTGCTGGACGGCGAGCAGCGGCTGGATGCGCCAGTAGAAGCCGTCGACCAGCACCTTGCCGGTGATGCGGAACTGCTCGGCCAGCGTGCCTTGCGGGGCGGCGATGGCGCGTTCGGGCACGACGGTGAGCAGGATCGCCGAGGTCGCGGCGCAGAAGCCGGCGAGCCAGAAGAACAGGCCCTGCCAGGTCATCACCGACAGCGACCATTCGATCGGCCAGGTCGCCGCCATCGAGCCGAGGCCGCCCGCCATCATGTGGAAGCCGGTGATGAGGCCCCAGCGCTCGGGCGGGTACCACAGCGTGATCGCCTTGATGGCCGCCATCAGGCCGCCGGCGAAGCCCATGCCGATCAGCACGCGGGCCACGATCAGCTCGCCCAATGACAGGCTGAGGCCGAACAGGGCCGAGCCGGCGGCGGCCATCGCCAGCAGCACGGCCTGGACGCGGCGCGGCCCGTAGCGGTCGAGCATGACGCCCAGTACCGGCTGGCAGCCGGCGAAGAACAGGAAGAAGGCCGAGGTCAGCAGCCCGAGGTCGCCGGCGGTGATGCCGATATCGCGCTCGAGATGGGGGAAGATCACGGCGTTGACGCCGCGGAATATGTAGGAAAGGAAATAGGCCAGCGCGAACGGCAGGAAGACGCGCAGGAACAGAGTCGCGAAGGTCGGGCTGGCGGTCGTCATGCTCGCGGCGCGTGGCGTTCAGCGTTGGCCGCCGCTGCGCGCCCGCCATTCCCAAGGCTTGTCGCAGCGATGGCCATAGAGCCCTTCGCCGTTCAGCCAAGCCATCCAGTCATCGATCACGTAGCGCCAAGTGTAGCGCAGCGAGGCCCAGGCGAGGCCGCGACGTATCAGGGTGGCGCCGAGGTCCTGGCCGTTGACCAGGCAACTCGCCACCGGCCGGCTGTATTGGTCCTTGGTGGTGATCTTGCAGTCGACGGTCGCGCCTTCGGTCAGCTGGCGCACGGCGGCGCGGGCGGCGTCACCCAGGCGCCAACCATCGGCACAGACCTGATCGGCGTCGGGAAAGTCCACGCCATGCAGCCGCCAGTCGGTGCCGTTCAGTCGCACGACATTGCCGTCGTGCTTGTCCTGGCCGACGGCCGGCGCGGCCAGGCCGAGGATGCAGGCGACAAGAAGGAGGAAACGTCCGGCGATCAACGGCCTTCCCAGCTCGCGAGGCGCGCGCGAGTGTCCGTGCACCATACGGGCTAAATCGGCGGAGGCAATGCGTTCGTCGCTCTGCTATAGGATCGCGTGACGAGCCCATGCCGAATTCTACCATGACCGAAACCGCTCCCGCGACGGGACTGCGCAAGTGGTGGGCCGATCGCGCCTGGAAGACGGGCGAGCGCTTGGACAATATGGGCCGCTGGTTGCTGCTGCACGCGCCGGCCGGGGCCCGGCTCTATGCCAGGGTCCTGTCCAGCCGCCCTCGCCGGCCGCGGGTCTTTCCGGGCTGGACCTTTGCCTACAAGTACTTCATCGAGCGGCGTTGGCTCGCGCTGCGCCGCGGTGCTCTCTGGGAATTTGCGTTGGAGCGCAACCTCGCCGTGCCACTGGTGGTGCGCTGGCTGGCCGGCACTCGGGTCGACGTGACCCTGGGCAACGACAACAGCCTATGCCTTTTTGTCGCGGGCTCGTTCGAGCCCAACGAGTTTGCCTTCCTCGATCGTGCGTTGCGGCGCGACATGACGTTCATCGATGTCGGCGCCAACGAGGGCTATTTTGCTCTGTTTGCGGCCCGCCGCGTGGGGTGGCGCGGTCGCGTCCTCGCCGTCGAGCCGAGCTCGCGCGAGCGCCGGCAGCTCGAACGCAACGTCCGACGCAACCGATTGAGCAATGTCACGATCGTGCCGCACGCGCTCGGGCACGAAGCAGGTTCGGGCATGCTGCGGATCGCCGCCAAGCTGCATGGCGGCCACAACACGCTGGGTGACTTCGCCCACAAGGAGGCAAGCACCGCAGGAACCGAGGTGGTGCCGATCGAGACGCTGGATGCGCTCGTCGAGCGCCTTGCGGTGAACCGGGTCGACGTCATCAAGATCGACGTCGAGGGTGCCGAGCTCAAGGTCCTGAACGGCGCGCGCGGTTTGTTGACGACGATGCGCCCCGTCATGCTGATCGAGGCCAACGACAGCGCGTTGCGCGGCCAGGGGGCGAGCAACGCCGCCCTGCTCGAGTTGTTGCGGACGTTGCGCTACGAAGTCCGGGTTTTCTCCGATCGAACCGGGGAGGTCGAACCCTTCGACGAGGATGGCCCGTTGTCGGCCAACATCGTCGCGCTGCCGCTCCCTTAGTTCCTCTGCAACTTCAGCAGCTCGTGCGACAGGCGGTCGGCGACCAGTTCGCTGCCGCGCGTGGTCCAGTGACCGTCGGTCAGGCGATAGGTGCCCGGCACACCGCCAAGATCGTCGCGCAAGTCGACGACGGGAAGGCCCGCGCGGCGGATCGCGTCGGCAAGGCGCCGGTGACGGGCGTCGGCGGAGAGGGAGGCGCTGAAATACCTGGACCACGGGCGCCAGAACTCGACATAGGCGGGATCCACGGTACCGACCGGAATGAGCGCGACGACCAATGGCACGCCGTGATCCTTCGCCAGTCGATGTGTGGCCGTGAGCCAGCTCAGCGTTTCACCGACCATCTTTGCACCGTCGAGACGGTCGGCCTCTTAGGCGTCGCGCGGCATCGTCCACTGCCCGGTCTCCCAGTCGATCATGCCGCGCAGCAGCCAGCCGGCGAGGAACTCGCGGTCGTTCGCGCGCTTGTCGAAGGCCGTCCACAGACGATCGTTGCCGCGCGACAGGATCTCGCGGATCGCGCCGTCGGGCAGCTTGGGGAAATAGTGCTGCCGCATGTGCCGTGCCGTGCGATCGAGGCGGTCGGCGGCAGGCAGGTCCAGCCACTCGTTCAGCATGGCGAACTCGCCGTCGATGCCCGGATTGCCGCGCCCGAATTCGGACAGGCCGAGCCGATTGACGACGAGCCACGTCGTGCGCGGCACGATCGCCCCGAGCAGGGACGGCAACGGCAGCTCGGCGATCGGCGGCGGCCACGAGCCGAACGGTGTCGTGACGAAGTCGTTGCCGGCGTAGACGGCGAGTAGGATGGCGTCGGGCTTCAAGCGCAGCGCCACATCCTTGATCCGGTAGTGGTACTGCGGCGGCCCGGTCGCCGAGACGCCGAAATTGATCGCCTCCATGCCGCGCAGTTCCGCGGCGGCCCATTTGCGCTCGACGAGCGCCGACACCGGTGCGGACAGGAACGATCCTTCGAGGAAACTGTCGCCGACCAGAACCGAGCGAAACCGCACGTCCGGCGGTCGGGCGAACGTGCGCGGCCGGTCGCGCAGGGCCCAGTCGTTGTAGACGATCTCGGGCGAAGACTTGACGTCGATGGGCCGGATATCTCGCGCCGGATAGCTCGGCACCAGGAAAGTGGCGATCGCCTCGGTCCCGGCCAAGGTCACGGCGAGCAACGACAGGACGTAGACCGGCCAGAAGAGGCGCCGGGCAGTCGCGGTTCGTCTATCGACCGCGGCGCTCAACAGCCTTTGCCTTCTGTACGACACAACGTGTCGAGCACGGGCAACAGGTAGGCCGTCATGCCCTGCGCGAAGGCGGTGGCGGCGCGGGCGTTGGGATGAGGATCGGGCACCGTCACCCATAGGCTTTCCGGAGCGAGCTTCTCGACTGTCGGCAAGAGGTCGACGAAGGGCACGCCGTCCTTCTCGATGACGGTGCGGACCTTGGCGGTGACGTCCGTGAAAGGGTAGGGCTTGAGCTCGCGCAGCTCCGGGATGTTGAAGACCACGAGCTTGGCGCCGAGCGCGCGTGCCGTCGACGCGAACCCGCCCAGCGCCTGCTTGGTCTGCAGCCATCCGGCCGCCTGCGGCTCGTAGAGCATGCGATAGTAGCGCTTCCAGTCCGGCGCTTCGCCGAACTGGCGCAGCAGCGAATCGAGGCGGTAGCGCAGCACGACCCAGGCTGCCGAGTGCTCGGTCAGCCAGCCGCTATCGGCGTAGCGCGGGATCGGCTCGGCATCGTTGATGAAATAGGACAGTACGATGATGTCGGGCTTCAACGCGGCGCCGACGTCACGAAGCAGCGTCAGCTCCTGAAGCGTATTGTAGTTGCCGACGCCGAGATTGAAACCGTCGACCTTGCGACCAGCCTTGGCAAGGTCGTCGACGACCTGATGGGCAAACGTGTCCTTCTCCGCGACACCCCACCCCAAAGTGATCGAATCGCCGACGAAGGCGATGCGGGCAACGCCCGGCCCGGCTTTCTCGCCGATCTCCGGGCCGCGCAAGCCGAGCGAATTGGTTCGGACCGCCACGCCCATCAGCTGCGCCTCGGCGCCGGCGCGATGGCGGTGGCCAAGCTCGGCCCGCGCGTCGCGCACCTTGACTTCGCGGGCATACTTCCACATCTCGAGTTCATAGATCATGCCGTTGTCGACGATCAGGCGGGTCAGTCCTTCCAGAGCGACTAGGCAGACCAGCGATGCGATGACGACCAGGAAAACGTTGAACGCGGCTTTCATTGACGCTTCTGTGCAAGCTTATGCGGTCGAATTCTGCAACGATGCGAAAAGCGCTGCTCGTATAGCGCGTCGGACTGTTGGCGTCATCGGTAGTGGCACCGGGCAGGCTCTTTCACGGTCATTTGACGCGGCAAGGTCGCTTTGAGTTGCCAGGCTGGAGCGGAGTTGGGCGAGGGGCAATGGCCAAGCGGACGGAAGTCGAGGCAGTCAAGGGCACCAACGCGGCGGTGGACGCCTTCACGCGCGAGGTTGCCAAGCTGCCACCCAAGGGGCCGGCCGGCGGACGGGGGCGGCTGCTGTTCGCCATGGATGCGACTGCCAGTCGCGAACCGACCTGGGATCTTGCCTCGACGCAGCAGGGCGAGATGTTCCTGGCCGCGAGCCAAGTCGGCGGCATCGAGGTCCGGCTGGCCTTCTATCGCGGATTCGACGAGTTCAAGGTGAGTCGCTGGACAGGCGATGGTCGCGAGCTGGCGCGGCTGATGGGCGGGGTACGTTGCCTTGCCGGCCGGACCCAGATTGCCCGCATCTTGCGCTACGCCGCCGACCAACGGCGGGAAGGCCGCCTCGACGCCGTTGTGTTCGTTGGCGACTGCTGCGAGGACGATGTCGACGAGGTCGGCCACGAGGCGGGGCAGTTGGGCCTGCTTGGCCTGCCCGTGTTCGTCTTCCAGGAGGGCGACGACCGCATGGCGTCGCGCCTTTTTCCGCAGATCGCCAAGCTCACCCGTGGCGCCTACTGCAAGTTCGATCGGTCGAGTCCCGAGCAGTTGAAACGCCTGCTCGGTGCCGTCGCGGCCTATGCCGCCGGCGGGCAGGCAGCATTGCTGAAGTACGGCAAGGAAAAAGGCGGCACGGCAGCCCTGCTCACTAGCCAGATGAAGAAACCATGAGTCTTTCGGCTGCCGTCGAGGTCTTCTTCGACGAGGAAATCCTGCCCCGCCATCGCGACTGGGTGGCGCACATGGCGGACCGCCGCGGCCCGCCGCCATTCCTCGGCGAATTGCGCGACAAAGCTCGCGCTGCCGGGCTGTGGAACCTCGGCCTGCTCGATCGCCTGTCCAACCGCGACTATGCACCGATCGCCGAGATCACCGGCCGCCTGCCTTGGGCGCCCGAGGTCTTCAACTGCCAGGCGCCGGACGTGCCCAACATGATCATGCTGCAGCATGTGGCGAGCCCGGCCCAGAAGGAGCGTTGGCTGCAGCCGCTGCTCGATGGCCGCGTGCGGTCGGCCTTCGGCATGACCGAGCCGGACGTGGCGTCGTCGGACGCCACCAACATCGCGACCACGGTGCGCCGCGACGGCGCCGACTGGGTGATCGACGGCCGCAAATGGTACATCACCGGGGCCGCTCACCCGGCCTGCGCGTTTGTGATCGTGATGGGTGTGTCGCGACCGGCGGCACCGCGCACCGCTCGCCATTCCTGCGTGATCGTGCCGATGGATGCCAAGGGGCTGCGGATCGTGCGCGAGCTGCGCTTCCTCGGCTGGGAGGACAGTGTCGCGCCGATCGCCGAGTTGGAGTTCGCCGATGTCCGGGTACCAGTGGAGAATCTGCTGGGCAAGGAAGGCGACGGATTTGGCGCCGCGCAGGTCCGGTTGGGACCGGCGCGACTGCACCATTGCATGCGTGCAATCGGCGCCTGCGAGGTTTTGGTCGAGCTGATGATGGCGCGCGCTGCCGAGCGGCGGGCATTCGGCCGCGCTGTGATCGACTACGACGCCACTCAGCAGGCGATCGCCCGGTCGCGCATCGACATCGAGCAAGCAAGGCTTCTGGTACTACGCACGGCCGAGCGGCTGGATCTCTTGGGCCATCAAGCAGTGTGGCGAGACGTCTCGATGGCCAAGGTCGCGGTGCCGGAGATGGCACAGCGTATCGCCGATCGCGCCCTGCAGATCTTCGGCGCCATGGGCGGCAGCGATGATGCGCCGATCCACCATGTCTTCGCCATGGCGCGCTTGCTGCGCATCGCCGACGGTCCTGACGAAGTCCATTTGCGCCAGATCTTCCGCCAAGAACCGGCCGCTCGGTGGAGCATTGCCCAGTCGCCGTACATCACCAAGCCAGTGCTCTAAGCGCCGAGCAGCCGTGCGGTCCAGCCGCCCGGCAGCACCTGGCCCAGCCATACGGCGGCTTTGGTGGGCACCGGAAAGGCGATGCGGGCTTGGTTGCGCGCGAGCCCACGGCGGATGATCTTGGCCGAACGCGCGGCCGGCATCAGGAACGGCGTCGGGAACGGCGCACTGGCCGTCATCGGGCTCTCCACGAAGCCCGGGCAGATGACGCTGACGCCGATACCGTCCTTCTTCAGGACATAGCGGATACTCTCGCCCCACACCCGAATGGCCGCCTTGCTGGCATTGTACGACGCCGAGTAGGGCAGGCCGATGAAGCCGGCCAGCGAGGAGACGATGCCGATCTGGCCGCGCTTGCGCGCGGTCAACCGTGGCAGCAACGGCTCGACGGTATTGAGCACGCCCCCGACATTGACGTCGAATGTCTTGCGGATCACCGAGAAATCGTCGAGCGAGGAGTTGTCCTTGTCGATCGAGATGCCGGCATTGGCGATGACCAGATCAACGGGATGAGCATCGTCGAAGGCGGTCAGGAAAGTGGCGAAGGCCGCGCGGTCGACCACATCGACCCGACCGGCGACGACCGTGGCGCCCTTGGCGCGGCAGTCGGCGGCGACCGCCTCGAGGCGGCCGGCATCTCGACCGGTAAGCGCCAGGACGGCGCCGGGAGCGGCGAACTCGTGAGCCAATGCCGCGCCGATGCCGCTCGATGCCCCGGTGATGACGATGTTGGTGAAATTTTTCATGGGATAACCCTCCGGTGGCGCGCGTTGTCTGGGCTCGGCGCCGATACTAGAGTGCCACGGCGCGGCCAGTGGAGTGAATTTTTGATCGCAAGCATGACGGGATACGCCCGGGCGCAAGGGTCGGATGAACGGCGGCGCTGGGTTTGGGAAGCGCGCAGCGTCAACGGCCGCAATCTCGAAATACGTTGCCGGGTGCCGCAAGGCTTCGACCGTCTGGAGAATCCGGCACGTACCGCCGTAGGCAAGCGGTTGAAGCGCGGCAACGTCTCGCTGACGCTGACGGTCGCCAGCGAACAGCAGGCCAAGCCGCTGCGTGTCAACCGCGCATTGCTGTCGGAGCTCGCCGTCCTGGTCGAGGAGGTGCGGCGGAGCACGGGCGCCGCCGTCCCGACCGCCGACGGCCTGCTGCGTGTTCGTGGCGTCATCGAGGAAGATGATGAGGCCGACGAGAGCGAGGAGACGATCGTCGCCCTCGATCGTGCGCTGACCGGCACCCTCAATGAGGCACTCGCCTCTCTGGTTTCCGCTCGCGCCGCCGAAGGGCGCGCCCTGTCGGCCGTGATCGATCGACATATCACCGAAATCGAGGCTTTGTGTGCGCGTGCCGCCGAACGGGCCGTGGCACAGCTCTCGACCGTGAAAGCGCGCTTCGACGGCCAACTCGGCGAGCTGTTGGAGCGTGCGCCGCCGCTTTCCGAAGAGCGTTTTGCCCAGGAGGTTGCCCTTCTAGTCGGCAAAGCCGATGTGCGCGAGGAACTCGACCGCCTGGCTGCCCATCTCGCCCAGGCGCGCGCGCTGCTGACGGAAGCGCGACAGGACAATCCGGTCGGCCGCAAGTTCGATTTTCTCTGTCAGGAGTTCAATCGTGAAGCCAATACGCTGTGCTCCAAATCGGTCGACATCGAGCTGACGCGCATCGGCATCGATCTGAAAGGCGCCATCGAGCGCCTGAGGGAGCAGATACAGAATGTCGAATGACAACGGAACGTCGGCCATCCAGCGCCGTGGACTGATGCTCGTGCTGTCGTCGCCGTCGGGAGCGGGTAAGACCACGCTGTCGCGCCAGCTGCTGGACAACGACAAGCAGATTCAGCTCAGTGTGTCCTGCACGACGCGACAGAAGCGGCCCGGCGAGCGCGACGGGGTCGACTATCGCTTCGTCGACACCGCGGCTTTCCGCGGCATGATCGAGCGCAGGCAGTTCCTCGAATATGCCGAGGTGTTCGGCAACTACTATGGAACGCCGCGCGCGCCGGTCGACGAGGCGCTCGCGGGGGGCCGCGACGTGCTGTTCGACATCGACTGGCAGGGCACGCAGCAACTGCGGGACAAGGGCCGCGCCGACTTGGTGACTGTTTTTATCCTGCCGCCGTCGACGCGCGACCTCGAGAAGCGCCTTTTGACGCGCGCCCAAGATCCCAAGGAGGTCGTGGCGCAACGCATGGCCAAGGCGGCCGACGAGATGAGCCACTGGGCGGAGTAC
>VGCQ01000065.1 GCA_016870055.1 Alphaproteobacteria bacterium
ACCGCGAGCGCGACCTGCGCCGCTACTTCCGCGCCGATGCCGCCTTCGCCAACCCCGAGGTCTACGCGTTCCTGGAGGGCGAAGGCTACCAGTATACGATCCGGCTGCCGGCCAACCGCATCCTGCAGGAGCGCATCGGCTACCTGCTCAAGCGCCCTGTCGGTCGCCCGCCGCTGACGGTCCGGCGCTCCTACGCCAGCTTCAGCTATCAGGCACAGAGCTGGACGATGCCACGCCGCGTCGTGGCCAAGGTCGAGTGGCACCCCGGCGAGCTTTATCCCCGCGTCGGCTTCATCGTCACCAACCTGTCGCGTCCGGCGGAGCGGGTCGTCGCCTTCTACAACAGGCGCGGGACCTGCGAGCAGTGGATTAAGGAAGGCAAGACCGCGATCAAGTGGACCCGGCTGTCGTGCCGCTCGTTCGCCGCCAACGCGGTGCGTCTGCAGTTGCACGCGCTGGCCTACAACATCGCCAACTTCATGCGGACGCTGGCCTTGCCCGAGGCTGTCGCGCAATGGTCGCTGACCAGCCTGCGGGAGAAGCTGGTGAAGATCGGCGCCAAGGTCGTGCGCCACGCCCGCTACGCCGTCTTCCAGATGGCCGAGGTCGCGGTACCGAGAGAACTGTTCGAGAAAATCCTGCGGCTGATCGACGGGCTGCGACCACGAGAACCGACACAATGCTGACGGCAGGAGGCGATCGCGCGAAGCCGGCGACAGGCGAAGTGCGCCCGCATTGCGGCAAAACCAGCGAGAATCGCACGATGGGGGCGTGGCAGGGCGGTCAAGCCGACGATCCTGCTGCGACGGACGTTGTCGCTACGCGCCTCCACCTTCCAACGGGACCAAGGCCGGGCTATTCTGCCGTCAATCGGGGGCGGATAGGCCGCCTATCTGGGAAATGTCAGGTTAACTCGATTGCGTGTCCCCGGGGCCCAGGGTAGCCCGGTAGGCGCTGCCGATCGGCGCCTACTCGCCCGGCTTCGCCGCGAGCGCGCCTTCCTTTACGAGCACCTCATGCGCCGCCTTGAATGCGTCGAGGCCCGCCGGGATGCCGCAATAGACCGTCGCGTGAAGGAGGATTTCCTTGATTTCGCCGACGGTGACCCCATTGGCGAGCGCCCCCTTGACGTGGAGCTTGATCTCCGCCGGCGAGGGAAAGGGCGGGGGCAGGTCGATCATGTACATGGAGAGAATCTAGGCTCTGCGAGCGCGTGTGCCTATGGGACGGTCGGGGAACGCCAGTTCGTGGCGGGAGCGCCAATCCGGCACGACGTAATTCACGATTAGAGAGCGGCGGATGCCGACAATCGGGCGCGGCTCGAACCCATGCCAGGTGTTCTTGCCGGGAATGAACGCCACGCCGGCGTTGAAGGCGTACGGCGCGCGTCCGGCGAGATGCCCCTCCTCGTCGTAGAGATCAGTTCCCCAGTTCGAGGATGCCGGATCCGACGACAGATACACCAGGATGGTGAGTCGCTTGGCGCCAATATCGGTGTGTGGCTCCAGCCAGAAGCCATCGGTGTCTTGGCAGTATTCGATGCGCAGCAGGCTGCCCGCAAGCTCAATGGCCATATGTTCCTTGATCGCCTGGATCAGGGGGCGGGACTGAAAGGCTCTGGCCAGGTAGTCGCAGACCGGAAAGCGCCGGCGATTCACCACGCCGCAATAAGTCCGCTCGGCGTTGTGGGTTTCGCGCCTCCCGCCCGTATCGCTACCCGGGGGCATCAAAGGCAGCGCCTCTAAGGCCGGGGCGACATCGGCCGGCAGGGCATTACGCAGCAACCAGTGACTGAACGGTCGGCGCACCAGTGTCGCCGATGCCAGAGCGGCGATGAACGAGCGCGATATCGCGGCCATCCGCGTCATCTGTTCATAGCCGTTGAGAGGTGCTTCAGCCGCTTACCCAATCGGACGGCACGGCCGCTGAGCTCGGCAAACAGAGGCTGATAGGCGCGTGCCGCGATCTGGTCGGCGACTTCTGCGGCTCGTTCGGCACGCGTGAGCTCGCTCGATATGGCTGTAACCGGTTCACGGGTCATCTCAAGCAGCATCGCAGCGTTGACCTGAAGCGCCAGCAATTGCAACGATAGGTTCACAGCATCAGCCGCTGTCGTTGCAGCTTCTGGTGACGAATATCCGTCGCGCGCCAGCACTTCGTCGAGCAACGCCCTGGTCTCGAGAAGGGTGCGCCCGATATCCTCGATCAGGGCAGCCAGAACGTGATGCAGCATTGGGTTGCCGCGACTCCGCAGTGACACGCTGGGGGCAGCTGTCAGTAGGTCGGCGCTAGTCTTCGCCCACAGCGGGATCGACCTGAGTCGGACGCTTGTAGTCGACATGCGCGACCCAGCCCAGGACACCGGCGAAGGACGCAAAGGCGGCTATGACGCCAGCGAGATAGATGAAACCTTCAAGCTCCATGGGGCACCTCCAGATTGAGGCGCAAAACTACGGTCACTGGTTGACTTCTTCTTTGATCTGAATCAACCGGCGGTCAGGTCCTCGGCGAGTCTGCGTTGCCGGCTGTCTTCTGGCGAGCTGAAGGAAATCCCTGTCACAGGTTCCACCCAGACCAGATGATCATGGACCTCCTTGATGCCGCTGACATTCTCGGCTGCCAAGCACATGGCCCGCCGCTGCCGTTCGTCAAGAATGACGCCCCACAGATGTGCGACGCCCTCGTGGATAACCACGTTTAACGATGTCTGTGGCGTCCAGGGCAGCTTTCGAATCTCCGCCATAACCATGTCGCGCAGAGTTCCGTCATCAGCGGCAGTCGGCCGAGGCGTGGTTGCAAGGGAGGCAAAACCCTGTAAGAGACTGCGGCGCGTCACGATGCCTACGACCCGCTCGTTCTCAACGACCGGCACTCGTTTGATGTGCTTCTTCTCCATCAAGTCGACGATCTCACGCAGTTCCGTGTCAGGCGCGACGCTCATCACCAGTGTGGTCATGACGTCGGAGATCTTTCGGGCTACCGGATGCCTGACCGGGCATTCCTATCGTGTCGACGCAAACAGCTTTCAGCGCTGCCTTTCCGGGCGGTCCTCTACATGCAGTGAGTGCCGTTTCATCTCCCCGCGGCCTCGCCGCGCGACATCCTCCAGCCGGCGATCGAGCGCGTTGAAGGCGTCACGGACGGCCACATAGATATCAGCGTGTGACTGTCGCGCAGATGACGCGCGATTAATGACAATTGCTCGTCGCGGCACCTTCAGATCGATCCGGACGTTGTACAGACGACCATGATGTTTGTGTTGATGGGGTGCCCGTACGACGACCCGGCAGGATTCGACGCGGGGATGGAACAATCGAAGTTTTCTCGCTCGTTTCTCGATACGGGCTCGTACCGAATCCGATGGGTCCATGTCGCGAAATGTAACCTGCAAGGGAAGTGGGGCCATGGGAGCCTCTACGGTGCACGGGGCCTCAATGAACCAAGGATGGCCGGGTTTGCCTTTGATTCAGGTCAAAGCGCGTGATGCCGCCGTGCCATAGGCTCCTGGTTCTTCCATCGCGAAAGGACCTGCTTATGGCCTTCCGTCAACTCTCGGACATGGTCCACGACAAGAACCCGATAACCTTGCCGGAAACGGCAACGGTCCAGGCGGCTTGCGCCAGGATGCGTGACCGACGGGTCGGGGCTGTTCTGGTCACGGACAAGCACAGCCGGCTGGTGGGCATATTCACCGGCCGGGACGCGGTCACGCGCATGCTCGCTGAAGGGCGGGATCCGGCGAAGACCCAGTTGTTGGAGGTGATGACAGCTTGTCCCAGCACTCTGCCGAAATGCGTGACATCGCTTGATGCTCTTCGCCTGATGGAAGATGGCGGCTTTCGGCATGTTCCGGTTGTCGAAGACGATGGACACATCGTCAGTGTCATCTCGCGAGGCGATTTCTGCGGCGAAGAGCAGGCCCGGCTGGACGAGGAGACCGGCTTTCTCGAGCGTATTCGTTAAGGGATTGTCCCTGTGTTTGGCCTGTAGGTTGCCGGGAGAGTTTGTGTCAGGGGTATACTGCTGGGCTAACCTCCCACAATGACTGATGCGCAGCCCTCGATGGACGCCCTGCTTCCTCCCGCCATGGCCGAGCGCGCCGAGCGTCTAGGCGCGGAAAAGGCTCGTCTGGATCCGTGGCGGCTTTTGGTGCTGGCTACGCTGGCTGGTGCGTTCATCGCATTCGGCGCGATGTTCGCCACGATTGCCGGCGTGGGTGCTTCCGGCGTTATGCCCTACGGCGTTTCCCGAATTATCGCGGGGACTGTCTTCTCCTTGGGCTTGATTCTGGTCGTCGTCGGTGGCGCCGAGCTGTTTACGGGTAACAATCTCATGGTCATGGCCTGGGCCGGCGGTAAGATTTCTGCGCGGGAAATCATGCGAGCCTGGCTTCTCGTCTATATGGGCAATTTCATCGGGGCTGCGGCAACGGCGCTCTTCGTTTTCCTGTCAGGTCACTACGCTGATGCAGGCGGCGCCATCGGCGCTGCGGCCTTGGCCATAGCCCAGGCCAAAACCGATCTGAGCTTCGTGTCGGCCCTGGTTCGCGGCGTACTCGCCAATGTGCTTGTGTGCCTGGCCGTCTGGCTCTGCTACAGCGCCCGGACAACGACCGACAAGATTCTCGCCATCGTCCCGCCAGTCGCGGCTTTCGTCGCTGCTGGGTTCGAGCACTCGGTTGCCAACATGTACTTTTTGCCCTTTGCCCTCCTTATAAAGACCTATGCGCCAGCGGGATTCTGGGTAGCGGTAGGCAGTTCGCCGACCGCCCATGAGGGCCTCATATGGAGCGTTCTTGTCCACAATCTGGTACCGGTCACGCTGGGCAATCTGATCGGCGGCACGATCCTGGTTGGAGGCGTCTACTGGTTCGTCTATCTGCGGCGGTCTGGGGCGTCTTCCTGAAGTGACGGCGCGGGGTTAATCCGACTCTTCGGCGGCGACAACTTCGGGTTCAAAGAGCCGGTTGACCAGCCAGAAGGCGAGGAACGCGGCAAGGCCAGCCAGGAGCAGGCCGAAAATCTGGATTCCCGGATCCTCGGCCCGAGAAGCGAGGAAGAGGC
Organism: Alphaproteobacteria bacterium; assembly: GCA_016870055.1. Taxonomy (GTDB): domain Bacteria; phylum Pseudomonadota; class Alphaproteobacteria; order Reyranellales; family Reyranellaceae; genus Reyranella. The sequence continues at coordinate 5,064 of VGCQ01000065.1, forward strand.
CAAGGACGCCGATGCTCGTCATGCCGGCGATGGTGAAGATGGTGCTGGGGTTCATGGGACACTCCGTGAGCTTGTGTTCCGAGGCTTCGGCCTCGGGGTTTCGACATCATCAAAGAGAATGCGACTGGCGGCACCGTCCGGATCGTCAAACTGGCCGCTGGTCATCGCCCAGAGGAAGGCGGCGAGTCCCAGCGCACCGAGGCCAACCGCGACCGGGATGAGGTAGATCAGGCTATCCATGCGATCCTCTTGCGCCCGAGGCGCAAGGCATTGGCGATGACCAGGATCGACGACGACGACATCGCGACCGCGGCAATCAGTGGGGTCACCAGGCCAGCCATGGCCAGCGGAACAGCCAGGATGTTGTAGGCGATGGCGAGAGCGATGTTCTCGTGCACCAGCCGGTTCGCTCGATGGGCGACAGCGAGTAGCTCAAGAACCGGCGCCAGGTGATCGCCCTGGAAGATGGCGTCAGCAGCCGTCTGGCTGACGTCGGCTGCGGTCGCCGGCGACAGAGACACATCGGCGCAGGCGAGAGCAGGGGCGTCGTTCAGCCCGTCACCCACCATGAGGACATGGCGGCCGGCTTCCCGCAGCGCGGACAGATGCTGCTCCTTGCGGGCAGGCGGATAGGCAGCATGCCAGTCGGCGATCCCGAGGCGGCGAGCGACATCGGCTACTGCTGCCTCGCGATCGCCTGAAAGCAGCTGCACCGTCAGACCGCGCCGGCGCAATGAAGCGATCACCGTGGACGCATCCGGGCGAAGCGTGTCACTGAAGCTGAAGCGGATCGGTGTGCGACCGCGCAGAGACAGCCATATCTCGGGCCTGTTGTCGGACGAGGCCTCTGCGACGCCGCAGAAACTGCGACTGCCGAGCCGAATATCGCCATACGTTGACGCCAGCGATAACCCCTGACCCGGATACTCGATGACTCCCCGGGCCGCCGGCGCGTGGGGCATGGCGTACACCAGCGCTCGGGCGAGCGGATGACGGCTGGTCTGGGCCATGGCAGCGGCCAAGGCCAGCGCCTCGGCCGGTCGCCCGGAATCGGGCACAAGGGTGAGCTGACCGGTTGTCAGCGTGCCGGTCTTGTCGAAGACAACCGTGTCGATGGCGGTCAGCCGCTCCAGCGCGGTAGCGGATTTGAGCAGGATGCCCTGGCGCAGCAGACGGCCGCTGGCTACGACCTGCACCACGGGCACCGCCAATGCGAGGGCGCAGGGGCAGGTGATGATGAGCACCGCGATCGCGTTGAGCAGCGCCGGCTGCCATCCCGTGCCCACGAAACCGAACCAGCCAATGAAGGTGATGGCCGCGAGCAGGTGGACGACCGGCGCGTACGCCCTTGCCACGCGATCAGCCAGCACGACGAAGTAGCCGCGGCGCTGCTCGGCCGCCTCCATGAGACGCACGATCTCGGCTAGTAACGTGGCATCACCCGTTGCAGTCACCGTCAGGCGCAGAGGGGCCGTCAAATTGAGCGCACCGGCAAAGACCGGCGTGCCCGGCGCAACCGCCTGCGGCACCGCTTCGCCGGTGACAAGACTGGCGTCGATGTCGGACCGGCCTTCCGCGACGCGACCATCAACCCCGATCCGCTGTCCGGCGGCCACCATCACTGTATCGCCGACCTGCGCCGCCGAAGCCTGTAGGGCTGTAACCCGGCCATCCGGACTAATGACCGTGATGGGCGCGGCACCAAGTGACAAGAGATGGGCCGCGGCTGAGCGGGCCTGGCCGCGGGCGCGGATATCGAGATAGCGGCCAACCAGAAGGAAGAACAGCAGCGTGATGGCTGAATCGAAGAATGCATGCTGGCCGGACGAAGCGGTTTCGGCGAGACTCATCGCCGCCGCGAGAATGACACCGATGGTGATCGGCACGTCCATGTTGCTGCGGCCCGTGCGCAGGGCAGCGAAGGCCGAGCGGAAGAACGGCTGACCGGCATAGGAAATTGCAGGCAGGGCGATCAGCGCCGAGACCCAGTGGAGAAAATCGCGTGTCGCTGCCCCCATGCCCTCGACATGACCGGACCACACCGCCACTGACAGCAGCATGACGTTGCTGGCGGCGAAGCCGGCTACGGCAAGGGCGCGCAACAGGGCACGTTCGGCGGAGTCCGTCTGCGCGTCGAGGTGATGCGGATCGAAGGGCACCACTCGGAAACCGAGGGCTGACAGCCTGCCAACGTGTCGGGCAGCGTCGCCGGCGAGGCCGGCCCAGGACAGGGTCAGACGGCGGGTTCCGAGGTTCATGCGCGCGCCGGTGACATCGGCATCCTGCGCCAGCACCGATTCCACCAGCCAGACGCAGGCGCCACAGGTGACGCCGTCGACCATTAAGTTCAGGGTCGAGCGGCCATGCTCGTCGGTTTTGACATAGCCGGCGAAGTCGGGTGGGGGCTCGCCATCGGGCTTGAGCGGCCGGGCATTCGTCGTGAGCAGCCGACGGCGATAGAACTGTTCAAGGCCGAAGCCGGCGATGAGGTCATGCGCGGCTTCGCAGCCGGCGCAGCAATAGCGGTCGCCTGCGGACCCAAGCGTGCTGCCGCAATGGTCGCAAACCTCCGTCCTCGCAGTCGAAGCAGACAACGTCCCTGCCGGTATGGCTGTCATCGCAGCACCTGACGCTGCGCGGCGGAAGCGCTGTCTGCACCCCGTTCGGCGACAAGACGCGTCTGCCACTGGCCGGGCCGCAGCGGCTCAAGCATCGCCGTATAGCGGCCGGGCTCGTCCTCGGCGAGGAAGCTTGCTACGTGCTCTTCCTTCTCCACCGGACGTTCGACGGTGGCGCGCAACTGGAGGCCGCTCAACGGGACACCTGCGGCGTCTCGGGCCTGCACCACCACGAGCGTCATTCCACACCCCGTCTCAAGCGCGATATCGAACTGCCAGCCCAGCCCGTCTTGGCGCGTGGCAGCTTCAAGCAGGCGGTTGTACTGCACGCCACGCTCGTAGGGCTTTTCGAGTACCAGTCCACTCCAGGTACCGATGGCGAAATAGACCATGACACCGTTAACCGCCACGACCGGCGCCATAGCGGCAGCGAAGATCCAGGGAATGAAGCGAGCAGGCATGGGATTACCGTTTCGGACCGAGGAAAACCGACTGATACGCCGCCGTGGAGCCGGTCATCAGGTCGGTGAGATGAAAGTGGAGCGGCGTGGACTCGCCGGCCAGCTCGGGGCGTGGGGCGGCCACGTAAAGCCGGTAGGTCGCCACGGCGTCCGGCTGGGCCTCGAGCATGACCGTCTCGCCGACCGGAGTCACCCCATCGGCGCCGACCACATTGATCGCGGCGCCGCCAATGCCGGTGATATCGAGCGCGTAGCGATGAGCCTCACGTGTCTTGTTGAGGATCTTGAAGGTGTAGCCGTTGCGGATCGAGCCATTGGATAACGTGACGAAGACCGGCGAGCGATCACGCAGCACGCTCACCTCGACAGTGGTTCGCATGGCAAAGGCGGTGAGGACGACGGCGCTGACGAGCAGCAGCATGGCGGCGTAGACGAGGACGCGCGGCCGCAGCAGGCGGCGGGCCCAGTTCACCGGCGCCGCCGGCGCGCTGGCGCCGATCAGCGTATCGAAGGCAATAAGGCCACGCGGCCGGCCGACCTTGTCCATGACGCCGTTGCAGGCGTCGATGCAGAGCGAGCAGCCGATGCATTCCATCTGCTGGCCGTCGCGGATGTCGATGCCCGTCGGGCAGACCATGACGCATTGCCGGCAGTCAACGCAGTCGCCGCGGCCTTCCCAGCTGTCGCCGGTCTTGTGCTTGCCGCGCTTCTCCCCGCGCCAGGCACGATAGGTGACGGTCAGCGTCTGCTCGTCGAACATCGCCGCCTGGAAGCGCGGCCACGGGCACATGTAGGTGCAGACCTGCTCGCGGGCCCAGCCCGCCAGGATGTAGGTGGTCGCCGTGAACAGGCCGACGAAGAAGTAGAGCTCCGTGGAGGCCTTGCCCGTGAAGAACGCCCGGGTCGCCGTCGGCGCATCGACGTAGTACATGACCCAGGCGCCGCCCGTTGCCACGGCGATAACGAGCCAGGCGAAATGCTTGGCAACCTTGCGGGCGACTTTCGCCAGCGACCACGGCAGCTGGTCGAGTTTCATACGCGCGTTGCGGTCTCCTTCGATCAGCCGCTCGACCCACATGAAAAGGTCGGTCCATACGGTCTGCGGGCAGGCATAACCGCACCACAGGCGACCGAAGAGGCTGGAGACGAGAAAGAGCGATAGCGCGCCGAGGATCATCAGCCCGGCGAGGAAGTAGATCTCCTGCGGCCAGATCTCGATGTCGAAGAAATAGCCGCGGTGACCGGGAAGGTCGAGCAGCACCGCCTGGTTGGGCGCATGCGGACCACGGTCCCAGCGGAGCCAGGGGACGACGTAGTAAAGGCCAAGGCAGAGCGTCAGCACCGCCCATTTCAGCCGGCGGAACGTCCCGCCGATCTTCTTGGGATAGACCTTGATGCGTCCGGCATAGAGAGGCTGCTCCGTCCGCTGTTCTCGAATGGAGGGGGCGGCATCGGCTGTGGCCGGCGTAAGAGGAGCAGTGCCGTCCGGCATGGACACGCCTATCGGCCACCGCCCAGCGAATGGACATAGACGGCCAGCATCTTGATCGTCGCCTCGTCCAGGCGGTCGGCCCAGGCCGGCATCACACCATTGCGCGAATTGGCAATGATCTGCGTGACCGACCGCTTATCGCCACCATAGAGCCAGATCTTGTCCGACAGGTTCGGGGCGCCCACCTCGAGATTCCCCTGGCCCTTGTCACCATGACAGACGGCGCAGTTTTCCGAGAAGATCGCCGTGCCGCGCTGAGTCGCAGCCTTGTCGGTGTCTATCGTCGAAAGCGACAGCACGTACTCGGCCACGTCATTGATCTGTGCGGTTGTCAGCATGCCGTCGAGCCCGAAACGGGGCATCTGGGACAGTCGTGAATCCGGGTGCGAGCTGCGGATGCCCGTGCGGATCGTCGTGTGGATGGCTTCGAGGTCGCCGCCCCACAGCCAGTCGTCATCAGCGAGGTTGGGGAAGCCCTTCGCGCCGCTGCCACCTGAACCGTGACAGGCCGCACAATTCTCGGCGAAGACGCTGCGCCCGCCCGCCATGGTAAAGCCAAGGAGCTGGGGATCGCTGCGGATCTGCTCGAGCGAAGCCGCGCGGATACGGTCAACGAAGGGCGCGCGCTGCTGCGCCTGCTCGCGCAAGTCGCGGGCGATATCGCTGCGCGCCGAGTAGTTCAATGCGCCTGTGGTGTACGACGAGAACGACGGCCACGCCGGATAGAGCACGTAATAGCCAATCGACCAGACGATCGTGGCGTAGAAGACATAGAGCCACCATTTGGGCAGCGGCGTATCCAGCTCCTTGACGCCATCCCACTCATGGCCGGTCGTCGCCTTACCGGTGATCTCGTCCTTTTCGATCTTGGTCGGCATGGCGGCCTCAGTTCTCGGTGTCGCGCAGGGGAATGGATCCGTATTCCTGCAGCCGGGTGCGTCGGGAGGGCCACAGGGCCCAGGCGACGATCCCAGTGAAGAGCACGAAGAACCAGATGACCCACAGGCTCTTGAGCACGGGATAGAGGGAGTTCCAGTCCATGGCAGACCTATTGCTTGAGCTGTTCGGGGCGGATATCGGTGAATTTCACCAGCGTGCCGAGCATCTGGAGATAGGCGACGAGGGCGTCCATCTCCGTGATGCGGTTCGGATCGCCGTCGAAATCGCCGGCTACGGTCTTGGGATAGCGCTTGAGCAGCGCGTCACTGTCGCCGTCCTGAGTCGCCTGAGCTTCGAGGTCGGCCTTGGCTGCCTCGATCATGCCGTCGGTGTAAGGAACGCCGACGATCCGGCTGGCACGCAGATGAGCGGCGATATCGTCGTAACGCAGCGCACGATCGGCCAGGAACGCATAGGGTGGCATCACTGTCTCGGGAACGACGGCCCTGGGTTCGATCAGGTGGGCGACGTGCCACACGTTGGAGTACTTGCCGCCGACACGGGCCAAGTCGGGCCCTGTGCGCTTGGATCCCCACTGAAATGGATGGTCATACATGCTCTCGGCGGCGAGGCTGTAGTGGCCGTAGCGCTCGATCTCGTCCTTGAAGGGCCGGATCTGCTGGCTGTGGCAGAGATAGCAGCCCTCGCGAACGTAGATGTTGCGGCCCAACAGCTCGAGCGGCGTGTAGGGCCTTACACCGTCAACACGCTCGATCGTGGTCTCGATCGTGAAGAGCGGGACAATCTGCACCAGGCCGCCGATCGAGATGGTAATCAGCGTCAGGATGGCAAGCAGGATGACGTTTTTTTCGATGGTGGCGTGACGGAAGGTCATGTGCGACTCACTCGGCCGGCGTAGTGGCATAGACGGCGCGAGCAGGCTCTTCCTGCCGGATCGTGCGCCAGAAGTTGTAGGCCATGAGCAGCGCGCCGGTGAGGAAGAGCAGACCCCCCAGGGCCCGGATCACGTAGAAGGGATGCATCGCCGCGACGGATTCGACGAACGAGTACTGCAGGAAGCCGAGCTCGTCGTAAGCCCGCCACATCAGGCCCTGCATGATTCCCGACACCCACATCGAGGTGATGTAGAGAACGATGCCCATTGTCGAGATCCAGAAGTGCCAGCTCGCCAGCCGCGGCGACCAGACGTCCTGCTTCTTCCACAGGAACGGCACCAGGTAGTAGAGCGCGCCGAAGACGATGAAGGCGACCCAGCCTAGCGCGCCGGAATGCACATGACCGATGGTCCAGTCGGTGTAGTGGCTGAGTGAGTTGACGGCCTTGATCGACATGACCGGCCCTTCGAACGTGCTCATGCCGTAAAAGCCGACCGCGGTGACAGAGAAGCGCAAGCCGGGATCAGTGCGCAGCTTGTCCCAGGCGCCTGATAGCGTCATCAGGCCGTTGATCATGCCGCCCCAGGACGGCATCCAGAGCATGATCGAGAAGGTCATGCCCAGGGTCTGAGCCCAGTCGGGCAGGGCTGTGTAGTGGAGGTGATGGGGCCCGGCCCAGATGTAGAGGAAGATCAGGGCCCAGAAATGGATGATCGATAGGCGGTACGAATAGACTGGCCGCTCGGCGCGCTTCGGAATGAAGTAGTACATCATCCCGAGGAAGCCAGCGGTGAGGAAGAAGCCGACCGCGTTGTGGCCGTACCACCACTGGATCATCGCATCCTGCACGCCCGCGGCGGCGCCATAGCTCTTGCTGCCAAACCAGGAGACGGGTACGGCGAGGTTGTTGCCGATGTGCAGGACGGCAATTGTCAGAATGAAGGCGAGATAGAACCAGTTGGCGACGTAGATATGCGGCTCTTCACGCTTCAGCAGCGTGCCGGCGAAGATCAGCAGGTATGCGACCCAGACCAGGGTGAGCCAGAGATCGACGTACCATTCCGGCTCCGCATATTCCTTCCCCTGGCTGATTCCGAGCACGTAGCCGGTGGCTGCGAGCACGATAAACGCCTGATAGCCCCAGAAGACGAACCAGGAGAGCGCGTCTCCACCCCACAGCCGGGCGCGGCAGGTGCGCTGCACCACGTGGAATGAAGTGCCGAGCAGGGCGTTGCCACCGAAGGCAAAGATCGCCGCGGAGGTATGGACCGGACGCAGCCGGCCGAAGGTGGTCCATTCGAGACCGAGATTGAGCACCGGAAAGGCGAGTTGCAGGGCGATATAGACCCCGGCAGCGAAGGCCACGACACCCCAAAAGATCGTGGCAATCATGAACGCGCGGATGACGTCGTCGGCATAGATCGGGGCGCGCCGTATACCGGTGGACGACTGGGCTGCTGAAGCGATGGCGGTCATGACTACCCCAATGAAGGACGAGCGCCTGTGCCGGCGTGCGTCGGATAGTCTGTGAGGAGCCGCCCGGCCGCCTTGATTCAGGTCAAGGCCCGCTCACGGAATGTCGGGGAAGTTAAGACCTCTTAATCCATGAGGCGGCAATGACCGACGCGGTTCCCGTTTTTCCAACCCCAGGCCCGAAGGTACGACGGGTGCCGCTGGATCGCCCCTGGCTCTGGCTGGCGCGGGGCTGGGCGGACTTGCTGCGGGCACCCGCGCTAAGTCTCGGCGTGGGAGCTGCGATCGCCGCCGTCAGCATCGGCTTGAAGATCGCGACGATGGTCAGCGGAGCGATCTACCTCGCTTTGCCGCTGACTGCTGGTTTCTTCCTGGTCGCTCCTCTGATCGCCGTTGGATTCTATGAGATCAGCCGGCGGCTGGGAGCCGGCGAGGCAGTGTCCGGGTGGGGTTTCCTCCTAGCCTGGCGGCGGAACGGGAGCCAGATCGCGCTGCTCGGCCTGCTGCTTATGCTCGCTCATCTTGTCTGGGTACGGGTCGCCACCCTGCTTTTTGCGCTGTTCTTTGCCGGCGCTAACCCGACCTTTGAACGTCTTTTCGATGCGCTGATCTTCTCACCGGTGAGCATCTCGTTTCTGCTGACCGGCGGCGTCGTAGGCCTGGTGCTGGGCGCCATCGTTTTTTCGATCAGCGTCGTCTCGATCCCCATGCTGATCGATCGCGATGTCAACGTGATCATCGCCGTTGCCACCAGCCTGAAAGCTGTTCGGGTCAATGGACCCGCCATGGCCTTGTGGGCGGCGCTGATCGTCGCCTTCACGGCATTCGGCCTGGTGACGTTCTACCTCGGGCTGATCGTTATCCTACCGCTTCTGGGCCATGCGTCCTGGCACGCCTATCGAGACGTGGTAGAGGAGATCAACGTGTCAGGTTCATCGCAAGAAGGATCAACGCGAGAGCGTTGGCAGCTAGCATAGGACGTGTCAGCCGCTGCAATAGCTGACGTCGTCGTGCGCCCAGAAGAACGCCGCCCCAACCGACCGCCATAAGCGCTGGAACGGTTCCTGCCGTGAAAGCGACCATGGCGAGAGCGCCAGCCATGGCACTTCCCGCCGCGGCGGCAGCCGTCAGAGCCCCGTAGAGGAGGCCGCAGGGCAGGAAGCCAAGCGTGATCCCCAGCGCATAGTGGCGGACTGTCGATGGTTTCGCCGCAAGCCAGGCGGCCAGGCGTCCGAGCAGGACGGGAGCTCGGAGCGCGCGCAGCGCGGGAAGGCCAATCGCCTGGGCGCCGAACAACAGGCCACCGGCAATGAGAAACGCGGCAGCGACCCAGCGCAGGCCGCTCCACTCAGCGATCAGGCCGCCGAAGCCGCCGGAGGCGGCACCCAGCAATGCGTAGGTCGTCGCCCGCCCAAAATGATACGGGAGCAGAGCCGCGCCTTTGAGGCGCTGCCAGCGACCGAAATCGCCTGGCGAGGTATCTAAGCGCTGGTCGATCTGGGTGAGGACGAACGGGCCGCACATGCCTGCGCAATGCGTGACGCCACCCCATAGCCCGGCAAGCAGCAGCAGGGAAGCCAGGAGCCATGCCTCTGAAAATCCGGCTGATGTCGACAGGAGGGCGGCGCTGTGATCGTGCATGCCTTAAGGAACGATGCCGGGGTCCGGGACGCCTTGATTCAGGTCAATGATCGTTGGCAATCGAGTGTGCGACGGTACGTCATCAACTAATGGAGACCCCACGTGACTCTGCGCACCATCCGTCTCGAACTTGCCCGCTGCCGCGAGTTTCCTGAGGGGAATCCGCGTCACGGTTACGAGTTTATTGCGCCCCTGGACGACCAGGGGCAGTTCGACGCCATCGAGTGGAAGGCCAACCGGAAGAAATGCACGGTGCGCCATTTCTGGACCGGAGCGGACGAGACCGGCGTGCTGGTTCATGGCCGCGGCAACCGCTGGGCCTTCTCCTATGTTCCCGACGAGGAGGAGGATGACGAGTCACTCTTCCGCTTCGATCGGCACATCTTTAAACCCGGTGAGTACATCTCCATCCGGGAGCACGACGGCGAGCTGAGGACCTTCCGCGTCGCTAGTGTCGCCTGAGCTCAGAAGCCGCCGGCGATCTCACGCAGGGCCTCGGGCTTGAGCAGGCGGACCTGCTTTTCGTCGAGGAGTTCAATGAGCTTCTGCGTGCGCAGCTGCGTGAAGGTCCGACTCACGGTCTCGATGGTCAGGCCGAGATAGTCGGCGATATCGCTGCGATTCATCGGTAGCGCCACGGGATCCGCGGGTTTGCCGCGGCGCACCGCCGAGGCCGACATCATCAGCAGAAAAGAGACGACCCGCTCCTTGGCCGATTTACGGCCGAGCAGCATCATCTGGTCCTGGGCTGCCGCCAGCTCGTGCGAGGCCATGCCGAGGAGCCGCTGCTCCAGTTTTGGCATCTCATCGAGCAGACCTTCGAGCTTGCGTCGCGGGAAGCGGCAAAGCTGTCAACGCCGGAGTAAAAATGTATCGGCTGGCCGGAGTAAAAATGCATCACGGCTGACGGCATGAAGGCCCCCGCGGGGGGCCCTCCTGCGCCCTGGTTTATTGCTCGGATGGACTGTCGGGT
>VGCQ01000066.1 GCA_016870055.1 Alphaproteobacteria bacterium
GGTTTTGTCGACAGATACGTCGCACAATCGGCAATGTATGAACCTCAGAACCCACAGGGATGGACGGAAAAGCGCCATCGTAGAGTTTTTCAGACGGAGCAACGCGCCGAGGCGAACGTAAATGCAATTCGCGGACGGCCGTCCGCCCCTTCCGACCATTGGCTCTAGCGTGGGTCGACTTCCGGTGATCACCGCTATCGTCTTGACGCTCCTCGCGGATCGTCAGCACCGCCACTCGTCACGCCAAGGCCTCGACCACCTACGATCCATCGACCTTTGTAACCGCATCAGGGCTCGTCGGCGATGCCCCCAGTCTGATCGAGGCACGAATACGACCGGCGATCGGCAGAGCCTGCAACTAGCGCTTGTCGATCACCCGGCGGGCTTTCCCCATCGAGCGCTCGACCGCGCCGGGCACTGCCACTTCCACTGTAGCGCTGAGGCCACACATCCCCTTCAGGCGCCGCACGAGTTCCGCCTGTGATCGCAGGGCAGCCTCCTTCTCCAGCGCCGTCCTCGCCTCAACCCGCACCAAAAGGTCGTCCAGCGCACCGGTTCGCGATAGCTCGATCACATAGTGCCCGGTCAGAGCCGGATCGCGCAGGATCTGCTCCTCGACTTGGCTCGGGAACAGATTGACGCCGCGCACGATCAGCATGTCGTCGCTGCGGCCGGTGATCTTCGCCATGCGCCGCATGCGCGTGGCGCTGCCCGGCAACAAGCGCGTGAGGTCGCGCGTGCGATAGCGGATCACCGGCATCGCCTCCTTGGTGAGCGAGGTGAAGACCAGCTCCCCGAGTTCGCCGTCGGCGACCGGCGCGCCGGTCTCGGGATCGACGATCTCGGGATAGAAATGGTCTTCCCAGATGGTCGGCCCGTCCTTGGTCTCGACGAACTCGCAGGCCACGCCCGGGCCCATCACCTCGCTCAAGCCGTAGATGTCGACCGCGTCGATACCCAGCCGCTGCTCGATCTCGGCCCGCATGCCTTCGGTCCAGGGCTCGGCGCCGAAAATGCCGACGCGCATCGCCGTCGAACGCGGGTCGATGCCCTGGCGGTCGAACTCGTCGGCGATCGCCAACATGTAGGAAGGCGTCATCAGCACGACGCGGGCGCCGAACTCGCGGATCAGCTGGACCTGGCGCTCACCGAAGCCGCCCGACATCGGCACCACCGTGCAGCCCAACCGCTCGGCGCCGTAGTGGGCGCCAAGCCCGCCGGTGAACAGGCCATAGCCATAGGCGTTGTGAATGATGTCGCCCGGTCGCGCGCCGCCGGCAAACAGCGAGCGCGCCATCAGGTCGGCCCACAACTCGATGTCACGCGCCGAATAGCCGACCACGGTCGGACGCCCGGTCGTGCCGCTCGAAGCATGGATGCGCACGCAACGTTCGCGCGGAATGGCGAACATGCCATAGGGATAGGAGTCGCGTAGATCGGCCTTGGAGGTGAAAGGGAAGCGGCGAAGGTCGTCGAGCTGTCGCAGATCGTCGGGGTGGATGTGCGCCGCCTGGCACTTGGCGCGATAGGGCGCCTGGTCGTCGTAGGCATGGCGCAGTGCGGCGCGCAGGCGTTCGAGCTGACGGGCGCGCAGCGCGTCGAGCGACAAAGCAAGCTCGGGAAATAGGGTCGTGCTCATAGGTTACTTGAATCCAAACCGACGATAGGCGTAGCCCAAACCGATCAAAGCCGCACCCAGGCCGAGGAACGACAGCACGCGCAGCAGCCCTTGCAGCCCCGCCATGTCGATGAGGAAGACCTTGGCGACCACGATGCAGACCAGCGCCATGCCGGCATGCCTGAGCGCCGCTGCTTGGCGAACGAAGCCCAACGCCAGCAGGACCACGCCGAACAGCAACCACGCGGCGGAGTAGGCGTAGAGCTCGAGGCCGCTTGCGCCGAAGCCGGAGCGCGCGAAGGTCGGATCGAAGAGGTGGCGGACCTCGAGAGAGAGATAGACGAACGCGAGCATCGCAGCCGAGACCTCGACGATCAGGCCCACCCGGCGGTCGCGTTCGACCTCATCGACCCAACGCCGCGCCAGCGCCGCCATCGCAGCCGGTAACGCATAGGCCAGCAGCAACCCGTTGGCTATCGGCCAGCGGCCGAGATCGGCCGTCTCGAACACCGGATTGGCGACGATCACCTGGCCCACGACCAGCAAAGAGAGCACGAGCGCGCCACTGATGCGCCATGCCCACAAGGCAACAAGGTCGCGGCGCCGGCGTGCCAGCCACAAAGCGGAGAGCGCGAAGGCGCCCCAGACCAGCGCATAGAAGGTCCGCTCCAGGAAACCTGCCTCAGGCGCCGCTATGGTGTCGTGCTGGAACAAGCTGCGCACTTCCAGCGTCGCCAGCACGAAGGCGAGCAGTGCGACCGCCGCCTCGGTGGCACGCACCAGGTAGTGGTCGCCACCTGGCCGCAGCATGCGCAGGCCGACGACCAATGCGGCGATCGCAAAGCCATAACCCCACAGAATCCAGTTGAGGATTGGCGTGAGCCCCAGCGGATACGTCAACACTTCGGGATTGAGCGCAAAGCGAACGACCACGGCGGCCAGCAGCGGCCAGCAGAGCCGTCGCATGGCGTTCAAGCCCAGGCTGGCCGCAATGCCGGCGACAGCGGCAAACTCCACAGCGTAGGCAACCGTCATCCACTCGCGCCTCAGCTCGAGGGCGATGGCTGCAGCGACGAAGAAGACGACGCCCGCCGCCAGCATCCCCAACGCCTCGGTGGCGCCCGGCATCGCCGCGCGCCAGCGCGCCAGTCGCTCGGCGCCGACCAGGAACGGAGCGGCAAGCGCGATGCTGATCAGCCCCCACGGAGCAGCGACGGTGGTGTCGCGCAACACCCACCAGCAGAGCAGGAAATGGCCCAACGCGGCGCCGACACTGAGTGCCGCCCAGAAACCCGGCCGCGCCGCATTCCACATCAACGCGAAGGCCACGCCGGCATAGACGACACCGAACTGGCCGGCGACCCAGGCAAAGCTCTGTACTTCACGCCACTGCACGAGCGCGGCAAGCGACAGCAGCGGCGCCACGACGGCAACGTATTGGAAGCGCGGCGTGTAGCGTGCCAGCGCGAGAAGCCCGAGACCGTGGGCGCCGAGCGCGAGCCAGCCCGCGTCCTCGCGACCGCGACCCTGCACCACGATCATGACCATCAAGGCCCCGCTCAGGGTCATCGCCGACCAGACCAGGGCCGCGACATCGAGCGGCGGATTGTCGCTCTCGCCGAGCCGCCGCCAGGTCGCCCAGACGAACAAGCCGGCGACGGCGACCAGGAACAGGCAGACCCAGACCAATCCACCTGCCAGCGAGGACATCCAGAGCCCCGTCCAGAGCGCAGCGCCCGCGAGCACGCCCCAACCGAGCGGCCACCAGCCGCGATGACGGATGGCGGCGAGCGTGCCGGCGGCAATCGCCAGCAGATAGCCGAACAGGACGGGCGTGTTGGGTGTTTCGCTGCCGATGATCGCCGGGCTGACAAAACCGCCGACGAAGGCGAGGCCGGCCACGAAGATGCCATGGCGCAGAGACACGCCGATAGCGAACGCCGTCAGCGCCACGGCGCCGCCACCCGCCGCCGTCTTGGAGATCATGTCGTAGAGCGCGACCGCGGCGAACAGCGCGCCATAGAGCGAGGCCACACCGGCGCCGGCCAGCGCCTGAGCGACGCGCTCGTCGCGGCCACGAACGCGCTCGGCGGCGCCGATCAGGGCAAAGCCGAACAGCGCTGCCAGGATCACGCGCACCTCGGGTGACAGATAGCCTTCCTCGATCGAGTAACGGACCAGGAAGACAGCGGCGAGCGCGAGCGTCATCGCGCCAATCCACACGAAGGCCCGCGCGCCCAAGCGTTGCTCCCAGCCGACTCGCGCGGGCGCCGGCCCGGATATGGGCACCGGCGGCGGCAGCGCTGTGACTGCGGCGGCAGCCGGCTCGGCTGGACGCTCCGGCTCGAGCTCGAACGGCGGCGCAGGCGGCGGCACGATCTGCTGCAGCGCCTCTTCCGCCGGCTTGTCGGCAAAGGGTGGCGGCAAGGCCGCTTCGGCCATTTGCCGGCGGATCAGCGCGACGTCGGCGGCGAGCCGCTCGGTCTCTCGGCGCAGGCGAGCCGTGCGCACCAGCGCCACGATCGCGACGATCGGTGTTCCGATAGCCCAGGCGATCCCGACCAGGATCAGGAAAATCTCTTCCATGGGCCGTTGGACGCTTTGGGTCGCCTACTCCGCCGCGGCGCGCTCGGCGTGGCGTGCAAAGGCCGCTCGGTTGTCGCGCGCCACCACGCCACGCTTCACCACCAGGCGGTGATTCTCCTTTCGTGCGGCGCGCTTGATGTCGGCCAGGGCATCGCCGCCGCACAACACGAAGTCGGCGCTGTTGCCCTCCCGGATGCGCCCCTGGTCGGCGAGCCGCATCAGATCGGCGGCGCTCGCCGTCGAGAAGAACAGCGAATCGCGGTTGGAGATGCCGATCTCGCACATGTACTCCAGCTCGCGCGCATTCTCGCCGTGGCGATTGTGCGGGGTGCCGGCGTCGGTGCCCATGGCGATGCGGCCGCCTGCTCCGTAGTACATCTTGATCGAGGCGATGTGGCGATCGAACACGCGGCGTGCTTTCTCGATCACGTAGTCGGGGATCGAGCGGTCACCGTCATCGTAGCCCTTGAGGATGTTCTTGACCGCCGCGAGCGTCGGCACCAGCCACACGCCGCGCTCCTTCATTTCCGTCACACACTCCTCGGTCATGAAGATGCCGTGCTCGATGGAATCGATGCCGCCGCGCACGGCATTGAGGATGCCGAGTGCGCCCTGGGCGTGGCTGGCACAGCATTTGTGGAACCGATGCGCCTCGCTGATGCCGGCCTTCATCTCCTCAGCCGAATAATGCGCGTCCTCGGGATTGACGCCGGGCGTCATGACGCCGCCGGTCGCCATGATCTTGATCAAGTCCGATCCGGCGTGGATCTGCTCGCGCACCGCCTTCACCACCTCGTCGGCGCCGTCGGCGACGCGGCCGGTGCGGTTGCCGTGGCCGCCGGTCATGCAGATCATGCGGCCGGCGCAGCGCATCGTCGGCCCGAGGAAGCGGCCGCTGTTGTAAGCGTCGCGGACAGCAAACTCGATATAGTCCTTGCCGCCGCAATCACGCACCGCAGTGATGCCGCCTTCCAGCGTGTCGCGCATGAACTCCATGCCGCGCACCGCTATCTGGGCAGCGCTCATGCGGTCCTGCAGCGCGCCCGGATTGCCCTCCGCACCGCTCAGCGAATGGACGTGGCAGTCGATCAAGCCGGGGATCAGCGTGCCGCCCGTCGTGTCCACGCGCTCGCCGGCGAAGCCCGCAAACTCGCCCTGAGCGGCCACACGTTTGACCTTGCCGGCCTCCTCGAGCACCGCCTGCCCGTCCAGCACCCGCTCGCCATCGAACAGACGCCCGCCGAGATACAGAGTTGCCATCGACCGATCCTTGAAATTGACAGTCGGGAGGACTTTGCCCGTACCTCCGCGACCCGGCAAGGTTCAGCGGCCGGCGGTTCGCTGGGTGCAGTCCAGGGGATCGGCCGGCGGCTCGCCACCCAGCGCCTTCAGTCGCGCGATCTCGTCGTCGATGCCGATGATGTGCGGGTTGTGCCGGCGCGCCAGCTCGAAGGCTGCAACGGCGCGGGCGTACTCGCCCCTCTCCGCCCGAATCATGCCAAGGCCGGAATAGGCGCCGAAGTGACGCGGCTCGCGCTTCACCGTCTCGCAGATATCGGCGAGCGAGGCGGTAAAGTTGCCAAGCAGCCAGTAGGCCGTCGCGCGCTTGTTCCACGCCTCCGACAGGTCGGGCGCGACCCCGATGAGCTTGGTGAAGGTCGCTACGGACTGCTGCAGCTGCCGCTGCTGCATCTCGACGATGCCCTGCATCATCAGCTCGCGCTGGTCGGGGTCGGGGATCATGATCCACTGCTCCCAGATCGCCGCTTCCAGGCTCTGGATCGCCACGGGATCGGTCGCGGTCTGTAGCTTGGCGAACAAGGTGTCGAGCATGCGGCTGCTCCCACTGGTTTGCGCCAGCACGGCCAACCCGAGCATCGAGCCGAGCAGGCTGACAAGGCAAGCGCGAAGAAAGAACAAGCGTCTAACCGAGCGCCGCGGGCCTGGGACCGCCCGTCGCCCAGTCGAGCAACTCGACGGTGTGCACCACCGGCAGGCCGGTGCCTGCCGCGATATTGCCGATGCAGCCGAAATTGCCGGCAGCAACGACGTCGGGCCGCAGACTCTCGATGTTGGCCACCTTGCGCGCGCGCAGCCGCTGCGACAGATCGGGCTGCAGCACTTGGTAGGTGCCGGCCCAGCCGCAGCACAGATGGCCCTCGGGCACGTCCTTCACGACGAAGCCCGCGTCCTGCAAGAGCTGCTTGGGTTGGTCAATCACCTTCTGGCCATGCTGCATAGAACAGGCCGAATGGTAGGCGACGGCGAGCGGCCGCGGGGTCACGTTCGCGAGACCCACCTCCAGCATCACCTCGCTCACGTCCTTGGCCAGCCGCGCCACCTGCTCGGCCCGCTCCCTCCAGACCGGATCGTCGGCCAGCAGGTGACCGTAGTCTTTCACCGTGGTACCGCAGCCCGAGGCGTTGACGACGATGGCATCAAGGCCCGCGGCATCGATCTCGCGCATCCAGGCGGCGATGTTGCGCCGGGCCAGCGCCATCGCCTCGTCGGCACGGCCAACATGCAGAACGGACGAGCCGCAGCAGCCCGAACCCGCGACGTTCACCAGCTCGATATCGTGGCGCGTCAGGAGCCGCACCGTCGCCTCGTTGACCTCAGGCGCCAGGACCTGTTGGCCGCAGCCCGGCATCAGCGCGACGCGCTTGCGGCGCAGACCGGCAGCAGCGAAGGTCTGCGGCCGGTCGACCGGCGAAGGGCCGGTGAGCCGGTCAGGCACCGCTTCCAGCATCGCTCGCAGGCGTCGCAGGAACGTGGCGCCGCCTGGATCGGCGCTGCTCGACGGCAACAGCGCCGCCAACGGCTTGGCCAAGCGGCCGAGCACCATGGCCCAGCGAAATGCGTTCGGCCGCGGCATCAGCCAGGCGAGCAGCCCGCGCATCAATCGATCGGCCAGCGGGCGCTTGAATTGGCGCTCGATGTGCTCGCGACCGTGGTCGACCAGGTGCATGTAGTTCACGCCCGACGGGCAGGTCGTCATGCAGGACAGGCAAGACAAGCAGCGGTCGACGTGCTTCACCTCCGAGGCCATAGGCGCGCGCTCACCCTCGAGCATCGCTTTGATGAAATAGATGCGGCCACGCGGGCTGTCGCGCTCGTCGCCTAGCAGCACGAAGGTCGGGCAGGTCGCCGTACAGAAGCCGCAATGCACGCACTTGCGCAGGATGTGCTCGCTGCGAGCCACCAACGGATCAGCAAGCTGGGTCAGGGAGAAGTTGGTCTGCACGCCGCAAAACCTACGCGGCGGCAGGCAGCTTCAAACGCTCTGTCGTCTTCCTGATTCGGCTGCCCACCTCGAGGGTCGCCTTCTCGAGATCATGCAGCGCTTGCAAGTTCATCCAAGTCTGCGCGCTCATGCCCAGAGCCCGCTCCAGTCGCAACGCCGTCTCAGCGGTAATGCTTCGCTTGCCGCGAACAATATTGCCAATTTGCATTTGCGACAGCCCAGTCGCTTGGGCCAGCCGATACTGCGAGATGCCAGCTGGCTCCATGAACTCACCCTGTAGGATACGCCCTGGGTGCACGGGGCTGTTCTTGCGCTTCATCATCATGCCTATTCGCCGCATACACGATCTTGAGCTTGTTCCGAGTCCTTTGGTCTAAATCCGGCGGATAGCGACGAACCCGCTCACCGTAGAACAAGCGCAACGTCATCGTGTTGTGGAACCGACTCTCGTCGATCATTGCCCAAAATACTAATCAACCTGATTAGTATCTGCAAGTCAGCCCATCCGCCCCGGATTGAACAGCCGCCTGGGATCGAAGCTCTCCTTGACGCGGGCGGACAGGGTGGCGAGTGCGGCGGGTTGCGGTTGGAAGACCGGTACGGCCGCACGCACCGCCTCGGGTGCACGGATCAAGGCGGCGTGACCGCCGGTCGCGCCCAGCGCGCTGCGTACGATCATGTGGTCGCCGTTGGAGCTGGATGGCAGGGCGAGCCACACCAGTCCGCCCGACCAATCATAGAAAGCCTTTGCCGAGGGGCGACGAGCGCGCAGCCGCGCCACGACCGCCGGTCCTTCGGTCGGCGGGCAGGAAATCCGCCAGACGATCGAATCGCGGTCGCCAGCCAACGGCTGGACGTCGCGCAACTCACGCCACAGGGCGCGGCTTTCGAGCGTGCCCAATTCCTGCATCGCCGCACCGGCCACGGCGAGAATGTCGCGCAGCCCTTTGAGCCGTGCCTCGACCGAGGGCGCCACGCCTTCGAGACGCAGCGCCGTCTTGCCGTCGGCGTGGGCGGCGCCTGAAACCTCGTGCGGGCTGCCCATGGCGGCGCACATGGCTTGTACCGCTGCCTCGTCGGTGAGCCCGCGCAGCAGCAATGTGCGCGTTTGGTCGGGCGCCGGCAGCACCTTGACCGACACCTCGTCGAGCACGGCCAGCGTACCCCAGGAGCCGGCCAGCAGCTTGGAGAGGTCGTAGCCGGTGACGTTCTTCATCACCTTGCCACCCGACTTGAAGGCCTCGCCGCGGCCGTTGACGCCGCTGAAGCCCAGCAGATGATCGCGCGCCGCACCGGCGGCGAGGCGCCGCGGCCCGGCGAGATTGCCCATGAGAGCACCGACCAGAGTCCCTCGCCCGGGCTCGCCGCCCAGCAACGGGCCGAGATCGGGCGGCTCGAAAGCCAGCATCTGGTTGCGCTGCGCCAGCAAGGCTTCGACTTCGCGCAACGGCGTGCCGGCGCGCAGCGTCACGACCAGCTCTTCGGGCGCGTAGTCGACGATGCCGGCAAGTCCCGACAGATCGAGCACCTGGTCGCAGACCATCGGCTTGCCAAGGGCAAGCTTGCTGCCCTCGCCGCGCACGTCGAGCGTGGCACCTTCGCTCGATGCCCATTCGATCGCCTGCCGCAGCTCCTTGGCGTCGCGCGGCCTGAGGGTACCCGCCATTGCCTAGAACCGAGGGATGTCGGGGAACGGGATCTTGTTCTGGTGCACCACCAGGCGGCCCAGTTCGGCGCAGCGCCGCAGCTTGGGGAAGACCTTGCCGGGATTGAGCAGGTGGTCGGGATCGAAAGCGCACTTCACGCGCATCTGCTGGTCGAGGTCGATCTCGGTGAATTGCTCACCCATCAGGTCGCGCTTCTCGATGCCCACCCCGTGCTCGCCGGTCAGCACGCCGCCCACCTGCACGCACAGCCGGAGGATATCGGCACCGAATTCCTCGGCGCGCTTCAGCTCGCTCGGATCGTTGGCGTCGAACAGGATCAACGGATGCAGGTTGCCGTCGCCGGCATGGAAGACGTTGACGACGCGCAACCCGTGCTTCTTGGACATCTCGCGCATCTTGGCCAGCACCTCGACCAGCCGGCCGCGCGGCACCGAGCCGTCGAGGCACATGTAGTCGGGCGTGATCTGGCCGACGGCGGGGAACGCTGCCTTGCGGCCCGCCCAGAACAGCACGCGCTCCTGCTCATCGCGGCTCACCCGCACCGTGGTCGCGCCACGCTCGCGCGCGATCTCGGCGACGCGCTCGACCAGGTAATCGACCTCGATCGGCGGGCCATCGAGCTCGACGATCAACAGGCCCTCGACGTCCAGCGGATAGCCCGCGCCGACATAGGCCTCAGCGCACTTCACCGCATCCTTGTCCATCATCTCCATGCCGCCTGGGATGATGCCCGAGGCGATGACGGCGGCGACGCAGTCCGCCGCGCCGGCCTCGGTCGGGAAGCCCAGCAGCACGGCGCGCGCCGTCGAGGGCTTGCGCAGCAGCCGCACTGTCACCTCGGTCACGACGCCCAGCAACCCTTCGGAGCCGGTCATCAGCCCCATCAGGTCGTAGCCCTCGGAGTCGAGATGCTTGCCGCCCAGCCGCACGACCTCGCCGGTCATCAACACCATCTCGATGCCCAAAAGGTTGTTGGTCGTGAGGCCGTACTTCAGGCAATGCACGCCGCCGGAATTCTCCGCGACGTTGCCGCCGATCGAGCAGGCGATCTGCGAGCTGGGATCGGGCGCGTAGTAGAAGCCCTCGTGCTCCACGGCCTTGGTGATGCCGAGGTTGGTGACGCCGGGCTGCACGCGTGCGCAGCGGTTGGCGTAGTCGATCTCGAGAACGCGGTTGAACTTGCCCAGGCCAAGCAGGATGGCGTCACCCACCGGCATCGAGCCGCCCGACAGCGAGGTGCCGGCGCCGCGCGGCACGACCTTGACCTTGTTGTCCTGGCAGTAGCGCAGGATGGCCGAGACCTGAGGCACGGTTTCGGGCAGCACCACGACCAACGGCATCTGGCGATAGGCCGACAGTGCATCGCACTCGTAGGGCCGCATGCCGTCGAGGTCGTCGATCACGCCCTCACCCGGCACGATGGCCCGCAACGCTGCCACGATCTCCGACCGGCGGGCGAGGATGGCGGGATCGAGCGGCGGCATCTCCATGCCCGATCCTTACGCCAAATGAAAAAGCGGCGGAAGCCGGAGCCTCCGCCGCTTTTGAACGCTGGACGCGCCTGGTCTCAGCCCTGGCGAGCCTTGAAGCGCGGGTTGGTCTTGTTGATGACGTAGACGCGGCCCTTGCGGCGCACGATGCGGCTGTCCTTGTGGCGCGTCTTCACGGACTTGAGCGAATGGCGGATCTTCATGGGTCTTCTCAACAAAAGCCCCGGCGGCCCCGGGGGAATTCCGAAAGAGCGCGGAAAATAGGGACCCGGGAGCGCCGCGTCAACCCATCGCCAGCGTAAAATTCATCAATGATCAGAAGGGGTTGTCGGGACCGAGGCTGACGTCCCGGTCCCACCCTCCTAGAAGAAGACGTAAGCCCGGACCACGACGTTCTTGCGGCAGCGCGCATTGGCGGGCGCGGTCGGGTCGATGCAGGCGGTGTGGAAGGACCAGCGCGAGACGGATCCGTCGGTCACCGAGTCGTAGCACTTCAGCATGGAGACCTCCGTCGAGGTCTGCCGCGGGAACCAGTACCACTCGTGATCGGGGCGGTAGGTGAAGCGTGTCGTCTCGCCGACACGGTCGTCGTAAATTCTGTAGTTGTTGATGTAGGGCTGGTCGGCGAACGAGGGCCAAGCGCAGAGCACGAACGGGAACTGCTCGACCGTCTCCATCGGCTTGGCGAGATTGATCGACATGAACCGCCGCGACATCTTCGTGTCGGCCTCGGCTTCCGTGTAGTGCTGGGTGCGCCCGAAATTGCGCAGGTTCTTCGTCAGCAGCTCGCGGCAGCGCACACGGCCCGAATTGTCGTTCAGGTCGTTGTGCACGAGGTTGACGTAGCGGGCATTCACGCCAGGGTTCTTGTTGTCCTGGTCCTCAGTGCGATCACCCGTGTAGTCCTTGTCGAAGACGTCGTGGTTGTAGACCAGCGCGTCGGTGGCGCCGGGGAAGAACTCGAGCAGCAGCTTCTCGATCTCGGGATAGAACACGCGCTCCACCTCCGCCGCATCGTAGAAGTTGGTGCATTTGGACTCGAGGTGCGCCAGCGAGACGCCGAGTCGGTCCATGCATTCGGGGCTGTTGGGCGAGAGGCCGGGGTAATACTCGCCAATGCGCCGCGCGTCGCGCATCACGTGCGGGAAGTACAGATTCCGTCGCCTGTTGTCTTCTTCGTTCTGGCGCAGTTTCGCCGCGAGCGCGGCATGCTCCGGATCCCGCCAGATGGCATTGGACGGAACGATGGAATAGGACGGCCGCTCGTAGACGGTATAGGCCAGCGGCAACACCAGGCCACCCTCCGGGGCCTTGAGGCTGTTCGACTCGCGGATATGCCTCACGCACTCGTTATACTCCCTGAAAGCAAGCCCCCAACGGGTCTTGATCGGACCCGGCGGCGTCTTATCGATCATGTCGATGACGCGCTGGCCCTCACCGCTGGCGATCTCGGCGAGCGCGTCGTCGATCGCCTTGGCGGTTCCTGCATCGCCGTCCTTGTCGAACGACATGTAAGACAACCCGCCATTCGCCGCGATGGGAGGCGACTGCCCGTTCGTGACCTGCAGTGACGGCACATAGGGCGATGAGGCGCTCTTGGCATCGGCCGCAACGTTGTTCTCGGCGACTGTGAGAAGGCTCATGGCGTCTCTCCGATTGACGACGGCGACAGCATAAACCGTTCCCGTTCAAGCTCCTCGTCCGATGACGATGAAACTTTATGTGTCGGCTGATGAGAAAACTTCGCCTGACATGACGAGGAGATGATCGCCTGTCGCGGCGGTCGTGCCCCAGGACCACCGCCTACGACGGGCTGTCACTGGCTACGAAACCCTCCGCAATGCCGGGATTGTAAGCCTCGGCAATCCGCGGCAAATCAGGCTAAGCTCGCCACTCCACCTCCACAGGAGCGGCGGAATGGTCCGGATTTCCCGTCGACGCGTGCTTGCCCAGGCTGGCCTCGCTGCGGCTGGCGTCGGGCTTGCCGCCGATACGTACGCCCAGCCGTCGTCGTTCCCCACCCAACCCATTCGCATCCTGGTGGGATTTGCCGCCGGCGGCGGCAACGACGTGATCGCCCGCCTGGTGGCGCAGCAGATGAGTGGCGGGCCGCTTGGCCAAGTCATCGTCGACAACAAGACCGGAGCAAGCGGCCTGATCGCGG
This sequence comes from Alphaproteobacteria bacterium, assembly GCA_016870055.1. GTDB lineage: Bacteria > Pseudomonadota > Alphaproteobacteria > Reyranellales > Reyranellaceae > Reyranella. Next base: position 12,770 of record VGCQ01000066.1, read on the forward strand.
CAGACATGCTCGCCAAGGCACGGCCCGACGGGACCACGCTGATGGTCGCCGCACAGACCAGCTACGCCGTGGCGCCGCAGCTCTACAAGTCGATCGGCTTCGACGCGCCGCGCGACGTGGCCGGAATTTCCTTGCTCGGCGCTTCGCCGTTGGTGCTGGTGGTCAATCCGTCCTTCGCCGCCAAGTCGGTCGGCGATCTTTTGGCCATAGCCGAAGCCCAACCCGGCGCCATCAACTACGGTTCGGGCGGCGTCGGCACGACGCCGCACATGGCGGCCGAGCTGTTCCTGCACCAAACCGGCATCCGCATGACCCACGTGCCCTACCGCGGCGAGGCACCGGCGATTGCCGACGTGGTGGCCGGCCAGCTTCCGCTGCTGTTCGCCAACGTCTCGGTCGTGACTGGGCAGGTCAAGGGCGGCGCCCTACGCGCACTGGCCGTGACGTCGCCTCAACGCGCGCCAAGCCTGCCAGACGTCCCGACCCTCGCGGAGCCGGGCATCAAGGGCGCGGATGTCGAGACGTGGTTCGGCCTCACGGCGCCCGCTGCAACGCCACGTGATATCATCGACCGCCTCAATACCGAGGTGCGGAAGGCGCTTGCTGCGCCCGACCTGCAGCGTCGCTTCACCGAACTCAGCCTGTCGGTCACGCCATGCTCGCCGCAAGAACTGGACGCGCTGATCAAATCTGAAGCTGTACGCTGGGGCGAGGTCATCCGACGCGCTAACATTCGCGCGCCGGAGTAAAGCGCCCGACGATAGCGCTGGATCGAGCATAGGGGGAGCAATCAGGTGGCGGACCGTTACGATCCCATTGCACTGGAGCTGTTCAAGAACGCCGTCTTCTCGATCGCGGACGAGATGGCGCTGACGGTGTTCCGCACCACCTATTCGGGCGTGCTCAAGGACAACATGGATTACTCGACGGGCTTTGCCGACGCCGACGGCAAGCTCGCTGCCCAAGGCCTCACCCTGCCCGGCCATCTCGGCTCGGTGCCGACCGCCATGGAAGCGATCATGCGCCATTTCAAGGACGAAATGGCGGAGGGCGATATCTTCATCATGAACGACCCGTTCGACGGTGGCATGCATCTGCCCGACATCTTCGTCTTCAAACCGCTCTATCACGAGGGCGAACGGCTGGCCTTCGCCTGTACCGTCTGCCACCACATCGATGTCGGCGGTCGCGTCGCGGGCTCCAACGCCTCGGACTCGACCGAGATCTACGCCGAAGGCTTGCGCATTGCGCCGATGAAGCTCTACGAGGCGGGCAAGCTCAACAAGACCATCATGACATTCCTGGAGAAGAACGTCCGCCTGCCGGTGCAGCTGTTCGGCGATCTGCGCGCTCAGCTCGCGGCCTGCCACATCGGCGAGACGCAGTTCGCCGAACTTGTGGCGCGCTACGGTCCCGCACAGACCAAGCTCTACCTCAGGGAAGTCATCGACTACGCCGAGCGCCTGACGCGATCGGCCCTGGAGAAGCTGCCCGACGGCGAATGGAGCTTCGAGGATTGGATCGATGATGACGGTGTCGACTACGGCAAGCCGATCCGGCTGTTCGTCACCATCCGCAAGACCGGCGGCCACATGGTAGTCGACTGGACCGGCACCAATCCGCAGGTCAAGGGCGCGATCAACAACACGCTCTCGTTCACCAAGGCCGCCTCCTATACCGGCGTGCGCTCGATCCTACCGCCGGGCATTCCCAACAACGAAGGCGTGTTCCGCGCCATCGAGGTGATCTGCCCGCCCGGCACGGTCGGCAACGGCGTGCTGCCGGCGGCCTGCGCCGCCCGCGGTCTCACCGGCTTTCGCATGGTCGACTGCATGTTCGGCGCGCTCGCCATGATGCTGCCCGACAAGGTCAAGGCGGCAGGCGACGGCGGCAACACCGGCATCTCGATCGGTGGCTACGACCCGGACCGCAAGCCGTTCGTCTATGTCGACTTCACCTGCGGCGCTTGGGGCGCCCGCCCGTGGGCCGATGGACTCGACGGCAACTCTCACATGTTCGCCAACATGGCCTCGCATTCGATCGAGGTCACCGAGGCCGAGCAGCCCATCCAGTTGCTGGCCTACGAGTTCGTCGGCGATCGCGCCGGCGCCGGCAAGTTTCGCGGCGGCGTGCCGTTCCGCCGCGACTACAGGTTCCTCGAAGACGAAGGCATGTTGCAGGTGCGTTCCGACCGGCGCGATCATCGACCGTTCGGCCTTTATGGTGGCAGCCCCGGCGCACCATCCGAGAACTACCTCGACCCCGGCGGCGAGAATCGCGTGTTGCCCTCCAAGCTCACCATGACGATCAAGAAGGGGCAGGTGTTCCGCCATATCCTGGCCGGCGCCGGTGGCTGGGGCGATCCGCTGGAGCGCGATCCGGCCGCGGTGCTGCGCGACGTGCGCAACGAGCTGCTGTCGCCTGGGAAGGCGCTGGCCGACTATGGCGTGGTGGTCGACACGGCGACGTGGATGGTCGATGCCGAGGCAACGATGCGCCG
>VGCQ01000067.1 GCA_016870055.1 Alphaproteobacteria bacterium
TCCCCGCAAGGCCTCCGACAGAATCATCTTGTCCAGCGTAAGGTCCGACACGGCACGCCGAAGCCGGGCGTTCTCCGCCTCGACTTCCTTAAGCCGTTTCACCTGATCGAGCTTCAGCCCGCCATATTCGTTGCGCCAGCGGTGATACGTCGTATCCGTCACCCCGATCGACTTCACCGCCTCGCCGAGCTGCCGGCCCTGTCCAAGCAAAACGTCGACCTGTCGCAGCTTCGCCACGATCTCTTCGGGCAGGTATCGCTTCTTGGGCATCTTCCGGATCTCCCTCGGTTTCCAATCTTACCGATGGTTCCCTCCGGTGGGGGCAGGTCATTCCCTCGTGAAGGCAATATCGATGCCAATCTTGCGCAAGGAGGTCGCTGCCCGGCGAAAGCGTCCCGCCAGGGCGCGAGGGCTGTCGGGCCAGGTCTTGGCCTTGGCCGCGCGCTCGCCCGCCATCTCCCCAAGGGCGCCCAGAAGCCCCGAGGCGGTTCCCGTCCACTCCGTCCGCGTCGCCATCAGCGCCCGCACGGCAGCGGCGATCGGGTCGGCCTTGATGACGCCCTCAACCGCGATCGGGACGCGCTGGCCGGCCAGGATGCCGAGCGCCGAGCCCGAGGCCAAGTCAGCGCGGGCCACGCTGTCGACATCACCGACGAGCGCGCCCTCGCTGCAGCCTTCGGAGCCGTCACCGACATGTCGGGCCGGATCGACATCTTGTTCAACGTGGCCGGGATCTGGCGACAGGGCCTGATCGAAGGCCTCGACCCGGACACCTGGGGTCGCATCTTCGCGGCCAATGTCCGCGCCATTGCTTCGTGCTGCCGGCTCGTGGTCTCGATCATGGTGCCAGGGTGGCGGCTGCATCGTCAACATGGCGTCGATTTCGGGTCTGCGCGGCGACGCCGGCTGGGCCGCCTACAACACGACGAAGTCCGCCGTCATCATCCTCACCCAGTGCCTCGCTTGGGAGGTCGGTTCGCGCGGCATCCGCGTCAATGCCGTGTGCTCGGGACCGATCGCCACGGCGGACAACATGAAGGAGATCGACGAGGACATGGCGCGCGCCTACGCCAATGTTTGCGCGATCCCGCGCATGGGTACCGCCGAGGAGGTGGCCGGCGCCATGCCCTATCTCGCGTCCGACGATGCGAGCTATGTCACCGGCGCAGCCTTGGTCGTCGACGGTGGCCTGACGGCGCGAACCCGACCAGCCGGCCTGAGCCTCACCAGCCTTGCGCGTAGCACGGCCGGCGCGGGTCCGCCGCAGCCGAACGCACACCGTTCGTCCGGTCCAGCACCGTCGCGCACACGCCGCCGGCTCGCCAGGTAAAGTCGGGCCAGACGCCGACATCATGGCCGCGTGCCGCCAGCCCATCCATGACCCGGCCATCGCTCCGCCCCTCGACCATGGCCTTGTCGGGCAACGGCATGTGTGGCTCGAAGGAGTCGGGAAAGCTGTAGGTGGCCACGCGCGCTGCCTCGATCGCGCGCTGCAGGTCCATGCCGTGGACGCGCCAATTGAGCAGAACTTGCAGCATGGCCTGACACTGCACGTCGCCGCCCGGCGTGCCGAAACCCATGATCGTGTCGGTTCCCACGGCGATCGCGGGGTTGGGGGTTAGGCGCGGCCGCGTGCCCGGCGCGATCGCGCACGGATGGCCGGGGATCGCCCAGGACTGGGAACCGCGCGACGACGGACACAGGCCGGTGCCGGGTATAACCGGCGTGTCATAGGACACATCGCTCGGCGTCGCCGAAAACACATTGCCGTGGCGGTCGACGGCCGAAATGTACGAGGTATCGAGGGCGGCGACCTTGGCACCCGCCGGCGAAGCCTCGCCATAGAGCTCGGCGTAGGGGATGGCACGGTCCGCTTGGATCCGCGCACGCTGGGCGCCGACATGGTCGGATCCCAGGAGCCGCGCCATGGGGACGTCGTGGAACGCGGGGTCGGCGTAGTGACGCTCGCGATCGAGGAACGCAAGCTTCATGGCCTCAATCAACAGATGCGCGTAGCCGGTATCGTCGCGCGCCATGTCGCGCAACGGGAAGCCGTCGAGGATCGCCAGCATCTGAGCGAGCACTGGGCCCTGGCACCAGGGGCCGCAGGTGTAGACGTCGAGATCCGCGAAGCGCTGGACCAAGGGCAATTCGATCGGCGCACGATAGGCAGCCATGTCCTCGCGCGTCAGCAGCCCACCTTCGCGCCGATGGAAGTTGCAGATCGCCCCGGCGATATCGCCGCGGTAGAACGCGTCGCGCGCGGCGGTGAGGCCGGCCGCGCGTCCCTTGGACTGGGCGGCCCGATCCTGGTCAGCCATGAATCTTAGCGTGCGGCCGAGATCGGCCTGGACGAACACGTCGCCCGCGCGCGGCGGCGAGCCGCGCGGCAGGTAGATCGCGGCGTTCTGCGGCCAGACCGCGTAATCAGCGGCGAACACGCCGATAAGCTCGGCCATCAGTGGATACATGACGAAGCCGTCGGAGGCCAGCCGGATGGCCGCGCCGGCCGCGTCGGCGAAGGACATGGTGCCCCAGCGCGCAAGCGCCGTGATCCAGGCATCGGGCGCCGCGGGCACGACGGTGCGCAGGATGCCGTTGGGGATGGTGCCGCCGTGGCGGGTGACGAAGTCCTCGAGCCGTGCCGCCGCGGGCCAAACGCCGAGGCCACTGATGGTCATGACCTCGCCGGTCGCGGCCAGCCGAATCATGATCGGTGCGACGCCCGCGATGTTGACGAACTCGCTCTGGACGACGCCGAGCACGAGGCCACCGGCAACGCCCGCGTCGATGGCATTGCCGCCGCCTTCGAGCACCTGGAACGCGGCCTGGGCCGCCAGATAATGGCCGGCCGAGACGACGTGGCGTGTGCCCAGGATCGTCGGACGGAACGCGATCGGCGCGCCGTCGGCGCCCACGGTGCTGACGCTGTCGATGCTCATGGGTCACTCCTGGTTCAGACCAATGGGAGAATGGATCAATTTTGATCGCGACTCCATGCTGGTCATTGTCGACCAAGTCGGGCATGTTCAGCACCAAGTCGATATTGGTCTCGTAGTTCTCCATGTCCCGCAACGGTGACGAGCTCATCGTCCTCGACGATCTGTGGAAGGTGTTCGGCGACGACGCGGCCGCCATCGGGGCGGTCGTGCGTGACCGATTGTCCAAGACCGAGGCGATGGCGCGCTATGGCTGCGTCGCTGCCGTGGCCGGCGTCAGCCTGACGATCCGGCGCGGTGAGATCTTCTGCGTCATGGGGCTTTCGGGCAGCGGCAAGTCGACTCTGGTGCGCCACATCAACCGGCTCATTGAGCCGTCGGCGGGGCGAATCCTCATCGACGATTCCGACGTGAGCGCCATGGCGATGCCCGCCTTGCGACGACTGCGCAACGAGCGTGTCGGGATGGTGTTCCAGAACATGGCGCTGCTGCCGCACCGCACCGTGCGCGACAATGTGGCGCTCGGCCTCGAATTGCGCGGCCAGGGTCGCGAAGCGCGCTGGGCCCGCGCCGATGCCATGCTCGATGTGGTCCAGCTCGACGGATGGGGCGACCGCTACACGGGGGAACTGTCCGGCGGCATGCAGCAGCGCGTCGGGCTGGCACGCGCCCTGGCGACCGATCCGGAAATCCTGCTGATGGATGAGCCGTTCAGTGCGCTCGATCCCCTGATCCGCCGCCAGCTCCAGGACCAGTTCCTCGATCTGTCGGCGCGGTTCCACAAGACCACGGTGTTCATTACCCACGACCTGGACGAGGCAATTCGGCTCGGCGATCGCATCGCGATCATGAAGGACGGGCTGGTCATCCAGGTCGGCACGCCCGAGGCCATCGTGCTCAACCCGGCCGACGACTACGTCGCCGCGTTTGTGCATGGCATTTCACGCCTTGAGCTTGTCTCGGCCGGGACGATCATGACCCCACTCGGATCCACCACACCCCCAGACTCGGCGCCGCGCGTCGACGTGGCCGCCGACCTCGACCGGCTGATCGACGTGGCTGTTGAGACCGACCTGCCAGTCGTGGTCGAGCAGGCGGGACGGCCCGTGGGTACGATCTCGAAGGAGATTCTGCTGCGCGCCCTACAGGGGCACCGCGGTCCGTCCTGAGCCGGCCGTCAGCGTGGCTCGGCGCGCTGGCCCTGGATGATGCGGTCGAGAACCATGGCGCACACAACAATCGCCGTCCCCGCGAGGAAGCCCTCGCCGGTCTTGAGCAGGCGGAGGGAGACCAACACGTCGTAGCCCAGGCCGCCCGCCCCGATCATCGATGAGATGATGACCATGGACAGGCACATCATGATGGTCTGGTTAATCCCAGTCATGATCGAGGGCACGGCGATGGGCAACTCCACTTTTGCCAAGAGCTGCCACGGTCCTGCGCCGAAGGCCAGTCCGGCCTCGCGCACCGCCACCGGCACCTGTTCGATGCCAAGCGCGGTGAGCCGGATCATGGGTGGCAGGGCGAAGATCACGGTCGCCAACACGCCCGGCGGCTTGCCAATGGAAAAGAACGCCACCGCCGGAATCAGATAGACGAACGTTGGCATGACCTGCATGAAATCGAGCACCGGCCTGACCGCGCCGTAGAGCCGGGGTCGTTTGGCGCAAAGCACGCCAATGGGCACGCCGACGGAGATGCAGAACAATGCTGACGCCATGACCAGCGACATGGTGCTCATGCTCTTTTCCCAGAACCCGAACAGGCCCAGGTAGAGCAGCGAGAGCGAGGCGAAAACCGCGACCTTCCACCCGGCGACGCGCCAGGCGAGCACCACGGTCAGGCTGAACACGATCGGCCAGGGCATGCCGATGAAGGCGAGTTCGAGCAGGTCCAGGAGTTCGCGGACCGAGATTGTGACCGCGCGGAAAAAGCCTTCGAGGTTGACGACCATCCAATCCACGGCATTGTCGATGATGCCACTGACCGCGCGCGGAACGGCCTTGTCCGTCGGGAACGTGACCAGAGCCTCGGGGCTCAAGGGTGTGCCGAAGCGCAGGATCGCCACGGCCGCCAGGGTGACGACGGTCAGGGCGCCCGCCGCAAGCTTGCGCACGGAGGGGCGTGCCGGATCATGGTGCCCACGCCGCCAGGCCAGGTAGGCGTGCCAGAGCGCAGGGATCGCCAGCATAGCGAAGACAAGCCGCCCGGCCACGAACAGAAACAATGCGGCGATCGCCGTATCGCCCGCTCCGGCCCAATCGCGCACGAGGAGCGTCACGGCACCGACGTCGACGAAGGCACCAAGCCAGAATAGACCCCACAAACCGAAGTGGGCTGCCCACAGGGAACCGCTGACCAGGGCCCAACCATGGGGCATCGCGATGAACCGTCCCCCGGAGCGCGCCACGGCGGTACGCACCCGGTCCGACCCAATGCCAAGAAAGGCGTCAAGCGGATCGCCCATCCCACTGCCGGGCTGCGGCGGCGTCCCGGTGGATGCGACGGTCACAGGGAGGTAATCCTCGGTACACCCTGCGGGGCCGCGCCGACGGGAATCATGAGGTGCTGCGCTTGGCGTATGACGTCCGCGGCGGCGCGGCGCAAGCCCGCCAACACTATAGTGTCGGTCAGCGTCTCCAGGCGCTGGCGCGCGCCGATGACCCCGACGGCCGCACCCAGACCGAGGCCGGCGGGCACGGCGACCGTCACCGTGTCGGGATCGCCCGTATCGGCACAACGAGAATAGCCATCGGCTCGGACCTGGGCGAGCAAGGGGGGCCAGCGCGCCCCGTCTGCCGTGCCTGCGGCCTGATGCTCGTCCATTGTTTCGGTCAAGGCGTGAACCGCACCGTCGTCGAGCATGGCAAGGACGGCACGGGCCGCGGCGCAACAAGCGGGATGACGCAGGCCGGTACCCGGGTGCCGGCAGGCGTGGCCCGCGCCCTTGGGCAGGACGACATCGACGACTTCGACGTGGCCGTCCGACAAGGCCGCGACAAACGCCGTCTCCCCCACCCTTTCCGCCAATGTCTCGAGCGCATCATGGAACAGGGCCACGAGCAGAGCGGGCGGCATCCGCGCCTCGTCATGTCGGGCTCGCGCCGAAGCGCCGGCCCGGTCGTCCGGTGGCGTGTCGGTCCAGACGACGGTGATGTGTCGGGTCATCGCCGCCTCGGCCCGACCCGGATCGCCTGAGTCAATGGCGTCGACCACATCGGCGTGCTGCTGCCAATACTCTCCGAGTTCAACCGACGTCAGCGGAGGAACGTCGCCGACCGCCTCGGCCAGAGTGCGAATCGGGTTCAGTGCGTCATAGAGTCGGAGCAGGATCGCATTGTGGGTCGCCCGCGCGATTGCGCGATGCAGAAGTTCGCAGTGAAGATTGAAGGTCGGCGTATCGGACACCGCCTTGCTGGCGGCGAGATGGCTGCGGATTCGAGCAATGTCAACACGCGAGGCGCGCCGGGCCGCCAGGCGCGCGATGGCCGGCTCCAGGATAGAACGCACTTCCAGCACATGGGCCGGACTGCGCAGGGACGAGCCGAATACGGTCGGCCCGACCGAAGAAACTGGGCGCGAGCCGACGAATGTGCCCTTGCCGACGTGGCGCCAGACGCGCCCCTCACCCTCGAGAATCGCAAGCGCGCGGCGCACCGCGCCACGGCTGACGCCGATCTCGCTTGCGAGATCACGTTCGGGCGGCAACTGGCTCGTCTCAGGATAGGCGCCGCTCGCGATCCGCTCGCGCAGATGCCTGAGGGCAGAGTCTCTCTTAGCCATCATGCCAACCTAGCCAGCCGCTCGTGCAGGTTCCAACGGCGAAAATCAACTCCTACGCTGATTCGCCCAATTTGTGAATGGTCCAAGTAGATGAGGTGCCATGAAGTTCTTGGGGTGACCTTCACGCGACGTTTGACACCAATTCGCCAAAGGTCCACATTCGGTCCCGTTCGACCCACGGGGCGGGCGGGCCCATGACCAAGCTCAAGCTCGATCACCTGACGATCCAATGCGTGAACCTGGACGCCTCGCGGCGCTTCTACGTCGATGTCATGGGCCTGTGTGATGGCTTTCGCCCGCCCTTCGATGGACCGCCGGGCGCCTGGCTCTACGACGACGACGGACGGCCGGTCGTCCACCTCTATGCCGGGCGGGCGCCCGACAGGATTCATGACAGTGCCCTCGACCACGCGGCCTTCGTTGTCGACGATCTGCCGGCGTTTCGCAGTCGGCTTGAGGCGCACGGCATCGCCTTCGGCACCTCGACGGTGCCGGGCCTTGCGGTGACCCAGCTGTTCTTTCGCGATCCGGACGGTGTGCAGATCGAGCTGAGCGACGCGTCGGCATCGGCCCAGATCCCGCGGTCCGTGCGTTCGTGAGCGGGGGGGGGCCGTCGATGAGCCTAGTCGAGGCGAAGAGCCGGTTCGCACGGTATCCGAGTCTGGTTGACCGGCCGGTCCTGATCACCGGTGGCGGCTCAGGCATTGGTGCCGGCCTAGTTGAGCACTTCGCCGACCAGGGAGCGCGCGTAGCCTTCGTCGACATCGCAGAACAGCCATCGCGTGCGCTCGTCGAGGGCCTTCGCGACCGGGCGCGCCGCGTACCGAGGTTCGCGCCATGCGACCTCACCGACATCGCGGCCCTGCGCGCGGCGGTCGCCGATCTATCTGAAGCAACCGGGCCCTTCCAGGTCCTCGTCAATAATGCCGGAAACGACGACCGACACCCATTCGCCGACGTCACCCCGGAGTATTGGGACGGTCGCATGGCCGTGAACCTGCGCCACCAGTTCTTTGCTGCCCAAGCCGTGTTCGAAGGCATGAAGCGCGCGGGCGGCGGGTCAATCATCAACTTCAGCTCGACAAGCTGGGTCATGGGCGAGGGCGGCTACGCCGCGTACACCACCGCGAAGTCAGGGATCATCGGCCTGACCCGGTCGCTCGCCCGCGACATGGGGTCTGACAAGGTGAGGGTCAACGCGGTCCTGCCCGGCTGGATCATCACCGAGCGACAGCGCCGGCTCTGGTTCACGCCGGAGGCTGAGCGCGAGACAATGGAGCGCCAGGCACTCAAGCACCTGCTCAAACCAGAAGACGTCGCGCGCATGGTCTTGTTCCTTGCGGCAGACGACAGCCTAAGCGTCACCGGTCAAAGCTTCATCGTCGATGGCGGCTGGGTGTGATGGACGCCAACGTTTCGCCACTGTCGCACCCACCCCTCGCCCATCGCTGGGGCTACGCAACCACGCCCGGGTTCCGGGGCTGGGAGCCCGAGCGCATTATCGCGGCCCTAGCAAGGCTTGGCTACCGACATATGGAGTGGACGCTCGACGCCTTGGACCCGCGCGCACTCGGCGATGCGGCCGTCGTGCGCGCGCTGCGCGCGGCCGGAGACCACGGTCTTGCCGTTTCGGAGTATCTGATCCTTGCCGACTACGTGACCGGCGACGCCACTACGCGCGCGAAAGCCATCGCCTTGTCGCGCAGGGCCATCGACATCGCGGCTGAGGCAGGGGTGGACCGCGTAGGCCTCTATTCTGGTCCGGACTCGTGGGATCCGGCACACCCGAGCATCCCTGGCCAACTCGCCTCGGGCGAAGCCTGGGCGCGTGCGTTCGCGGCGCTCGACGAGCTGGTCGCGCTGGCGGAGGCGCGCGGCGTCACGGTGACATTCAAGACCTGCCATGGGACCCTGGCCTACGACGTCTACTCGACCCAGCCGGTGATCGAACGCTACGGGACACGCATGGGGTTTGGGCTGAACCTCGACCCCAGCCACTTCGTCCTGTGCGGCAATGACCTCATCTGGACCGTCGAGCGCTGGGCATCGCTGATCCGGCATGTGCAGCTCAAGGATGTGTTCGGCGTGCCCGGCGAGGAGCACCGCAGCTTCCATTTTCCCTTGCTAGGCGAGGGCAAGGTCGACTGGCCCGGGTTCTTTGGTGCGCTCGACCGCGCCGGCTATCGTGGCGCCTTCGTCGTCCTGTTCGAGTCCTATGCCCTGTTCGAGCGCCTTCTTGGGCGCGATCCCATTGCCGCCGCAACGTTGGCCATGGAGCGTCTGCGTCGGCTCGAGCAGGCCGTCAGTCAATCATCTGTCAACGCCTAAGACCACGCAACTAGGGAGGAAGTCATGCATTCCCTTCTCAAGGTACTTGCAACCGCCAGCGCGATCGGTTTGGCGTTGCCCGCGCACGCGGAGACGGTCCGCATCGCGGAACTGAACTGGGCAGCGTCGTCGGCCATAGCCCAGGTGATCAAGTTGGTTATCGAACGCTACATCGGCGACACGGTCGAGATCGTCGGTGGCGACGAGGCGCCCATGTACGAAGCCATCGCCGCGGGCCACGGTGATGTCGACGCGACTGGCGATTTCTGGGCCAACCTGTGGCCGGCGATCTGGTCGGGACGCATCGCGCCCGGCTCGGACGAGTCCATGAAGGTCAACAAGAACCCCTACATGGGCGGCGAGGGGATCTTCGTCGCGGGCTACACCCAGGACACCCACGGCATCACCGACATCGTCCAGTTGAAGGATCCCGAGATTGCCAAGCTGTTCGACACGGACGGAGATGGGCTGGGCGAGTACTGGACGGGCGCGGCGGGCTGGCAAAGCGTCGACTACAACGCGGTCAAGGCGAAGTCGATGGGCTTCGCCGATCTGTGGGAACCAGTGGTCGTCGAGGTGCCGGTTTTGGAAGGAATGATCGACGCAGCGTTCCAGCGCCAGGAACCGATCCTGTTCTACTACTACTGGCCCGAGTGGATCTTCGGCGCCTACGACCTGCGACAGCTCAAGGAGCCACCGTTCACCGGCTATTCGAGCGAGACGCTGAAGGACAGTCCACTCTACAACCCCGACGGCTGCTACAACTTCATCTCCCAGTCCGAGGACCAGGAGTGGCTGGAAAAGAGCAGCATCACCTGCGCATACCCGGAAATCCCAGTCTATGTGCTCTACTCGGCAACGCTTGCGGAACGCGCGCCCAAATCGGCCCAACTGCTCGACCAGGTCACGTTCGACCGCGAAGTGGTCAACGGCTGGATCAAGGCGATCTCCCATGACGGCGTCGAGGCTGCCGTCGTCGCCGAAGAGTGGGTCAACGCCAACGAGACGATGATCAAGGAGCAGTGGCTGGTCGGCATCGAACTCGCCCATTAGTCCGTCCAAACAGTGACCCGTGCGGCGGCCGGCGTGCCGCCGCACGCGGTTGGGTAGCCGCCATGACCCGAGACCCTCGTTACGACATCCTGTTCGAACCTGTTCCGATCGAACCTGTTGTCGCGCGCTATCGGTTATACCAGGTGCCTCACTGCAATGGCATGGGGCACCGCGACCCGACCGCGCTGGCCGTCATGCGCGGCGTCAAAGCTGAGGGCGGCTGGGCGGTGGTGTGCACCGAACAGGTTGAGGTCCATCCGATCTCGGAGATGACGCCGCTGGTAGAGATGCGGCTATGGGACGACGCCGACATCCCTGCGGCGGTATGCGTCGCCGAACTGATCCATCGGCACGGTGCGCTGGCCGGCTGCGAGCTAGGCCACAATGGCATGAGCGTGTCGAATTTCTACTCGCGCGAGGTGCCCGTGGGGCCCCGTTGCCTGCCGATCTCGGCCGTCACCTCGGCGGTCGACCCGGTCCAGGCACGACGCATGGACAAGGACGACATCCGCACCGTGCGACGTTGGCATCCCGCGGCGGCGCTGCGCGCGCGCACCGCGGGTTTCGACTTGGTCTACGTGAATAGCGGTCTCCTCCAGTGCATTACGGACCAATTCCTGTCGCGATTGTTGAACGACAGGATCGACGATTACGGCGGCTCCCTGGAGAACCGCGTCCGCCTGTTGCGCGAGATGATCGAGGATATGAAGAATGCGGTCGGCGATCGTTGCGCTGTACCGGTGCGGCTGTCGACGGCGGACCTGACCACAGGGCTGAGCTTCGACCGCGCCGAGGTCGAGGACCTGATCGGGCTAATCGCCGACCTGCCCGACCTGTTCGACTTCCATCTCGCGGGCTGGGAGTACGACTCACGCACCTCACGGTTCGCCGATGAAGGCCATGGCGAGGAGTTCCTGAAGGGACCCAAGCAGCTCACCTCCAAGCCTGTCGTCGCCGTCGGCCGCTACACTTCGCCGGATGCCATGGTGCGGATCGTCCGGCAGGGCCTGGTTGATCTGGTCGGCGCGGCGCGGCCCTTGATCGCCGACCCGTTCCTGCCGCGCAAGGTCGAAGAGGGTCGCCTCGACGATGTTCGGGAATGTATCGGCTGCAGTATCTGCGTCTCGGGCGACTACACCATGAGCCCGATCCGCTGCACGCAGAACCCGTCCATGGGCGAGGAATTGCGGCGCGGCTGGCATCCCGAGCGCATCAGGCCGAAGACCTCCGGCGCTCGCGTGCTCGTGGTCGGAGCCGGTCCGGCGGGCCTGGAATGTGCCCGCGCCCTCGGCCAGCGCGGCTACCCGGTCGTTCTCGCCGAGACGAGCGACGTGCTTGGGGGGCGCGTCGTGCGCGAGGCCGCCTTGCCGGGCCTTGGAGCCTGGATCCGCGTGCGCGACCATCGCGTGCTGCAGATCGACAAGATGCCGAACATCGAGCTCTACCGCGCGAGGCGGCTCGACGCCGCCGAGGTGCAGGAGGTCGGCGCCGCCCATGTGGTGATCGCCACCGGCACCCGGTGGCGGCGCGACGGCATAGGGCGGCGGCACTTCACGCCGATCTCCGTGCAAGGTACGCCGGTGCTGACGCCCGACGATCTCATGGATGGTTCGCGGCCGTCAGGCCGGCGCATCGTCCTGTTCGATGACGATCACTACTACATAGGCGGCGTGCTGGCGGAACTGCTGGTCAAGGAGGGCCATGAGGTCGACCTGGTCACGACGGCCAGCGAACCGTCCACCTGGACGCGCAACACCATGGAACAGGGCTTCATCCAGGCGCGGCTCCTGGAAATGGGCGTCACTCTGCGCACCCATCCTTCCCTCGAACGTGTCGAACAGGACATGGCGACCTTGCGTTGCGTGTTCACCGGGTGCGAGGAGCGCGTACCGGCCGATGCGCTGGTCCTGGTCACGGCGCGCATACCCGATGATGACCTCGCGCACGACCTGAGGGTGCGCCAGGCTGACTGGGCGGCCGCCGGTCTGCATTCGGTCACGGCGATCGCCGATGCCCTGGCGCCAGCGACCATCGCCCACGCGGTCTATGAGGGCCGCCGCTACGCCGAGGAGTTCGACGACGGCCCAGTCCCGACGCTCGACCGACCGCTGCGGCGCGAACTGCCGGCGCTGTCTCCCATGCCGTGAAAGACGACGCGTTCGACTACGTGGTCGTTGGATCGGGTTCGGCGGGCGCCGTGATGGCCGCGCGACTGAGCGAAGATGCCGACATCTCGGTGCTGCTTGTCGAAGCGGGACGACGTGGGCGGAATCCAATGATCGCCATGCCGGCGGCGGCATGGATCAACTTCGCCCGGCCGACCTACAACTGGCGCCTCTTCACCGTGCCACAGCCGGAGCTGCTAGGCCGCGCCATTTACATGGCCGCCGGTAAGGTCCTGGGCGGCTCGTCGGCGATCAACACCATGAACTACATGCGCGGCCATCCCATGGACTTCGACGGGTGGGGCCACGCCGGCGCGACCGGTTGGAGTTATTCCGCCGCGCTGCCCTACTTCAAACGCTGCGAGTCCTATCGCTCGGCTGAATACTCTGAGTTCCGTGGCTACGATGGGCCGGTCGGTACGACCAAGGCGCGCGCCTGGGGACCGCTCCAGGAGGCATTCCTCGCGGCTGGGGCCGAGACCGAAGCGGGCCTCACGGACGACACCAACGGCTATCGGCAGGAAGGCTTCTTCACCTTCGACCAGACCATTGCCGATGGCGTGCGCCAGAGCACGGCGCGGGCCTATCTGCGCCCAGCGTTGGCGAGGCCCAACCTGCGCATCGCCGTGCGCACCCAGGCACACGGCGTGGCCATTGAAAATCGACGTGCCACCGGCGTGGTCCTCGCCCATGCCGGCCAGGCGCGCACTGTGCGGGCTCGGCGCGAAGTGATCATTTGCGCCGGCGCGATACGGTCACCCCAACTCCTGATGCTCTCGGGCATCGGGCCGGCCGAGCATCTGAGAGGCCATGGGATTACGGTCGTCCTCGATGCGCCGGGTGTCGGCACCGACCTGCAGGACCATGTGGAGATTCAACTCACTTGGCGCTGTCCACGTCCGGTGAGCCACAGCCGTTATCTGCGCCCCGACCGGGCCGCCCTGGCCGGGGCCCGCTGGCTGCTGAAGGGCGACGGCATCGGTGCCACCACGGGCTTCGAGGTCGGTGCCATGCTGCGCTCCGCCAGGAACGTGCCGGTTCCGGACACCGAGGTCTATCTGTATCCGGCCCTGCTCGACGGCGATCGGCCGCACCTGACGATGCACGGCTTCGGCATCGGCATGAACCTGAACCGATGCAAGAGCAGGGGTACGGTGCGGCTCGCCATGGCCGATCCGACGGGAGCGCCGCTCATCGATCCGCGCTATCTGAGCGAGCCGGACGATCGGACCTTCTTGATCGACGCCATAGAATGGGCGCGCGAATTCGTCGACAGGCGTCCGTTCGATGGCCTGCGCGGCGCCGAGATCGGCCCCGGCACGCGCGATCCCGCCGAGGTCGACCGCTGGCTCCGGCGCGAGTTGATCGGCAACTGGCACCCGGCGGGCACCTGCCGCATGGGCACCGATGCGCGGGCGGTCACAGGGCCGGACGGGCGCGTCCATGGCATCGAGAGCTTGCGCGTGATCGACGCCTCGATCATGCCGCAAGTGACCAACGCGAACCTCAACGCGCCAATCATGATGATGGCGGAGCGCATCGCCGACATGGTTTGCGGCCGAGCACTCCTGGCGCCCGAACCCGTGGCGATCTATCGTCCCTGACCATGCTGGGCTTCGACTTCATCATCGTCGGCGCCGGCACCGCGGGCTGCGTGCTCGCAAACCGCCTGAGCGCCGATCCGACGGCGCGGGTTCTGCTGCTGGAATCCGGGCCGCCGGATCGTCACTGGCACGTGACCATGCCCATGGGCAACATCGAGGCGCTCAAGGGCACGCGGTTCAACTGGTCGTTCATGACCGAGCCCGAACCGCACCTGGGCGGGCGCCGCCTGTTCTGCCCCCGCGGCCGTGCGCTCGGCGGCTCGTCGTCCATCAATGGCATGGTGCATGTCCGCGGCCATCCCAAGGACTTCGACCGCTGGGTCGCGCTGGGCGGCACGGGCTGGGGTTTCCACGACGTATTGCCCTATTTCCGGAAGTCGGAGCGCTACCTCGGACCACCGTCGCCATGGCGTGGCACCGACGGCCCCCTGACCGTCACCAAGGGGCGCCCGCGCGGGCCGCTCGACGAGGCGTTCCTCGCGGCGGCCGACGAGCTTGGCCTGCCCAGCGCCAAGGATTTCAACGGTCCGGACCAGGAGGGCTTCGGCCCCTATGACCTGACCATCCACCAGGGGCGGCGGGTCAATGGAGCTTGCGCCTACCTGCACCCCGTGCGCACGCGGCCGAACCTCAAGGTATGGACCGGTGCCCATGTGATGAGCGTACGCATGGCGCATCACCGCGCGGCCGGCGTCGATGTCGTGCGCGATGGCCGTGTCGAGACGGTCGCCGCCGAACGCGAGGTCATCCTGGCCGCGGGCGCCGTGCAGACCCCGCAGATTCTGATGCTCTCCGGCATCGGCCCGGCGGAGGAACTTAAGGCCAACGACGTCGAGGTTCGCCACGCCCTGGCCGGCGTCGGTGATGGGCTGCAGAACCACATCGATGTCTACATGAAGTACCGATCGTCGCGTCCGGTCAGTCTCAACGCCGCGGCTTGGCCGCTCGGCCGTGCCCTGGCCGGGTCGCGCTGGTTCCTGAACCATTCTGGTGTCTGCGCGAGCAACGGTTTTGAGACAGGTGGCTTCTTCCGGGCCCAGGAGGACAGCACCTACCCGGACGCCCAGATCATCTTCTTTCCGGTCGCGTTCAAGACCGGCTCATTCGAGGTCGAGCCGTGGCACGGGTTCCAGTTCCACGTCGGAACCCAGAAACCGGTTAGCCGCGGCTGGGTGCGCCTGGCCTCAGCCGATCCAACGATCGCGCCGCGCCTGCGCTATAACTACCTGGCTACCGAGCGCGACCGGGACCACATCAGGAACGCCATGCGCCGTGTGCGCGACCTGGTGCGCACGCGGGCTTTCGCGCCTTTCTTGGCAGCCGAGGTCAATCCGACACGGGACGTCGAGAGCGACGCCGATCTCGACGCTTGGCTGCGCGCTA